>NZ_JBFTNT010000501.1:0-1592 GCF_056397585.1 Pedobacter sp. 05L430
ATTAATTGGAAAATAAGCATGAAGAAAGCATAATTTATCACACAACTGGACAAGGGTTCGACTCCCTTCGGGTCCACGGATTAAATGGAAAGGAGTGGTTAAGACAAGTTCTAAACCACTCCTTTCTTGTTTCAAAGCATTTTTTCTATATTTACTTGCTGCACCTAACCACAATATCCAACGCATTTTATTTACACCAAGGAAACACCATAAGTAAAAACCCATTTACACCATGAAAGCCAGTCTTAAGGTCCACATGTACACATCTAAACTTTACACCGATAATACGCATCCAATCGTGCTACAGTACATTATTGATGGTCGGGTTAAGAAGAAAGTTATTGCCAGGTGTAAATCAGATAACTGGAATTTCAAAACCAATCGAGTAAAAACAAATGTTACCAATGCTGCTCGTATCAATTCCTATATTTCAACGGAGTACGCAAAAGCTGAAAAGGAACTATACGATCTGAAGTCTGGTGATTTGCGTATTTCAGATATTTTCTCAGAAAAACGGAGGCTTACTTTGGGTGAAGCAATAGAATTAGAACTGGAACGGTTGAAGGCTGAATTTAAGTCAGGATATTATGACAAGATTTCTGCTTTAAAAAAACAAGTTAAAACGGGCGTACTATTATCTGATATCGATGAGAAGTGGTTTGATAACCTGATATCCAACTATGTATCTAAGGGGAATAAAAATAATACGATTATCATGAAGATTAAGCAGCTTCGTGGGATTATATTAAGATATTCAGATAAAGGCGTAACCAGGGAGATTAAACAGGTTAAAGTAGCATCAGAAAAAACAATAAAACTTAAACTAACCAGCGTTGAATTAAAGGCATTGGAAGAATTAAAATTACCTGATGATGATCTGCTTACCGCCACGCGTGATATTTTCCTTATGCAGGTATATTTGCGTGGGATAAGAGTTGGAGACTTACTACAAGCAGAGGCAAAACAATTTGAAGATGGCCGGTTTATGTATACGGCAGATAAGACCGGGAAGGGATTAACGATAAAACTAATACCCCGCGCTCAGGAGATATTGGATAAGTATTCTGGCAAGCACGATAAGCTATTTCCATTTTTTACATGGAGGCCTAATAAAAAGCTATCAAAGTTTGAAAACGAACGGGCCAGGTTGAAGCATAAAGAAGTATGTACAACAGCTGTTAATAAGAATTTGAAGGTACTGGCGGTCATGGCCGGAATTAAAAAACCCTTATCCTCTCACATTGCGAAACATACTTTTGCTCGTATGGCTATCGATAAGATTAATAATCCAATGGTAACAATGGAATTATTAGGACATAGTACATTGGCTGTACACCAGATCTACTTAAATGATATAAGGCAAGATGATGTGTTGGATAAAGCTGCAGATGATATTTTTGGGGATTAATAGCATACCATTGATTTAAAACTATGTTATTTTTAATAACAAAGGAGTTAGGTAAAGAATTTCTCCTCGATTCTCTTTAAATACCTCTCATAATATTCTATACCTAATTCCGCTATCTCTATTGGGTCTTTGTGCCTTTTTATTGGCTGTCCATTATGCGCATTAGGTGGAGTAAATGCCACAC
>NZ_JBFTNT010000502.1:0-1588 GCF_056397585.1 Pedobacter sp. 05L430
ATGTAATAGCTACTTTAAAAGGTACAGATACATTGGGAGAGAAAATTGTTGTTGGCGGTCACCTTGATAGTTGGGATTTGGCTACAGGCGCAATTGACAATGGTATAGGTTCTTTCGCGGTGATAGACATGGCCAGAACGTACAAAGCACTAAAGCTAGAAAATAAAAGAACAATTGAGTTCGTGCTGTTTATGGGAGAGGAACAAGGGTTGCTGGGCTCAAAAGCCTACGTTGAAGCTGCAAGGCATTTAAATACGCTTGATCAGGTAAAATTTATGTTGAATTACGACATGACCAATAATCCGAAAGGATTTGCCACCAGCAGAGTTGAGATGAAGGATCTATTTTCTTCGTGGGGCAGCCAGATTACTAAGATTGATACAGGATTTAAAAACTTATTTTATTCTGGAGCATGGTTACATAGTGATCATCAGCCTTTTATGCTACAGGGGATTCCTATTGGTGGAGGAACAGGAGGCGAGTTACCTAATAATTCGGGGCCTTTCTATCATTCGGATGGAGACGTTTTTAAGTTAGTTGATGAGCAGCAATTGAAAAATACGGTACGTTTTAGTGCTATGCTGGTGTATGGTCTTGCAAATACTCCTGCATTACCCGTTAAAAAACAAACTGACGATGAACTAAAAGGGTTCTTGAAACAGAATAATCTGGAAGTTCCACTAAAGATTGCCGGTGAATGGAGATGGTAGTAAGATAGCAGTTAAGAGTTTTTTACGAGAATAGCTTCAAGGGCGTTGGCGGCGTCATCACACTTATCCGTCGCCATTTCTAATGTCTGCAATAGCTCTTTCTGCTTGATGAGCTCTATTGGGTTGGATTCGGTTTTAAAGAGGCCTGCGACTGCAAGGTTGCATAGCTGATCTGCTTTACTTTCACCTTTGTATATCCTCAAACAAACATCTGATATAATGGTTTTATTCTTGAAGTTCCTTAGCTCTTTAAGGGCGCTATCGAGGTCTCTGCACATTTCTGTGAGCAGGTTGGCGAGCTTGATCATTGTTTTATCGAGCTGAAGAATATTGAACATTTCTATGCTAATGGCTGCGGCCCGGATATGGTCTGCAATATCATAAAGCGCACTAATCAGGGTATGAATATCTTCCCTACTGAATGGGGTGATCATGCTTTTGCTTAAACCTAGAAAAACGGCATGCCTTATTTTATTTCCGTTACGCTCCAGCTGTTCAATTTTTTTGATGTGCTTATTCCGCTGATCAAGATCATTGGTGCTAAGGGCGAGTAAAAGTGTTTCGGAAATACTGATCAGATTTTTGCCTGATTGCTCAAATAAGGGCTGGAATTTTTTGTCGGGCGGGATAAAGAATTTGAAAACGCTGTTCATATGGATGATGTATATAGTAAATGTACATCAGCTATATTAACCTATTGTGAACTTTAAATTAGGTGTTTTAAATTATTGATATTTTAATTCCCATACTCTCAATTGATTTTATGGTGTGCTCGGACACACCGCTGTCAGTAATGATATGATCTACTTCTTCGATGCCGCATATTCTGCCGAAGCCACGTTTGCCAAATTTGGTTGAATCGGCAAGGACAATTATTT
>NZ_JBFTNT010000503.1:0-1576 GCF_056397585.1 Pedobacter sp. 05L430
GTTAAGGATAAAGTTTGTAATGATATTGGATTTATTGTAAATGGTTCAGTTCGCTATTACCATGTTAAGGATGGCATAGAAATAACTGGGTATTTCAGTTTTGAAAATGAATTTGTAAGCTCTTACAAAAGCTTTCTTACGCAGCACCCCTGCACTGGATACATACAAGCGCTTGAACAAACGGGACTGATACTTATTTCCCGTAAAAACATGGACCTGATGCTTAATCATCCATTATTGGGCTACAAGATGGAACGTTTCGGCCGATTGGTTGCAGAACATTACATCTGCTGTTACGAAGACAGGATCACATCTTTTATTACTGAAACTCCTGAAGAACGTTATCTTAAAATGCTCGAAACAACGCCTGAAATTATGCAACGTGTACCACAACATTATGTTGCCAATTTTTTGGGCATTACACCTGTGTCACTTTCGCGGATAAGAAAAAGGACTTTAATATACGCCTAACTCCAGGCACCCATAATTAATTTCTTATCTTTTGTTAACGTTTTGGTTTACAGACCTCAGCTATATTTGTATCATACAAATCGAAAAGACATGCATACTATATTAGGTGCCGGCGGGCCAACAGCAAACGCGCTTACAAAAGAATTATTAAACCATAATCCTAATGAAACTATTCGCCTGGTAAGTCGCAGGCCACTTAAAGTTACAGGTACCAACGTTACCTGGCAAAAAGCTGATCTGTTAAACTATGCAGAGGTATTGGCTGCTGTAAAAGGTTCTGCTGTAGTTTACATGTGCGCAGGTCTGATTTATGATAAAACCATATGGCAGCAACAATGGCCAGTAATTATGCAGAACCTGATTAACGCATCAAAAGAAACGCAGGCGAGGTTAATATTTTTCGACAATGTGTATATGTACGGGCTGGTTAAAGGTCCCATGCTTGAGACAACACCATACAACCCAATTAGTGTGAAAGGTGAAGTTAGGGCGCGTATAGCTACACAACTGATGGAGGAGGTTAAAGCAGGAAACATACAAGCTACAATTGCCCGGGCTGCAGATTTTTATGGTACAGATTCTATGAATAGTTTTCTGGATATGATGGTATTAGATAAGTATGCAAAAAAAACATCTGCACAATGGATTGGCGACCCGAAAGTGTTACACAATTTCACTTACATACCTGATACTGGCAAAGCAATGTATCTTTTAGGGCAAACACCAGATTCTGATAATCAGATATGGCATTTGCCTACTGCTGCACCAATAACAGGAAAGGAATTTATAACATTGGCTGCCGAAATTTATGGGGTAAAGCCTGCTCACACTACTATTAATAAATTTATGCTTCAGCTGGTTGGTTTATTTAAAAAAATTGTAGCCGGAACTGTAGAGATGTATTATCAATATGATCATGACTACAATTTCAATTCTTCAAAATTTGAAAATACATTTAAGATAAAACCCACCAGTTATAAAGAAGGAATAAAGCACATGTCAGAGACTTTATACCGGGCAAAATAAAAATCCACATTGTTAATATTCTCACAAATACATTAAGGAACGATAGTTTAAGTCGATTAAAATATTTTCATTATTAAGC
>NZ_JBFTNT010000504.1:0-1568 GCF_056397585.1 Pedobacter sp. 05L430
GCTTCAAAACTAGTCATGCAATTATTAGGAAATGAAAAGACTTCCAAAGAAGATCTTGATGCTATTAAACAGATGTTAAAGAAACTAGATAAATAATAAAAATTCGAATAATTTAAGAACCACAATTATGGAATTTCAATATGCTTTATGTATCACTTTTTTCCATTCATTATGGATAGGGATGATCCTTGCTTTATTAACAAGTCTGATTATAGTTACTACAAAAAAAAGCAGTGCTGCAATAAGGTATAATTTACTTACTGCTGTTTTGTTTTTGTTTGTGATCATCATGAGCCTGGTGTTTTATGATACCTTAAACTCAGGGAGTATCCATCAAAGTTTGAGTAAGTCAGGGGGAGCGACACTTTTCTCGCCCCAAATAAGCAAAGAAGCCGCCACTGCAGTCAATTCTCAGTCTTTAACTCAGGGCAGTTCTGGATTTATTGATGGAATGGGGTATTTGATGAATATATGGACATCTTATTCCGTTCAAATCGTAATGATTTGGTTTTTGATCATTTGCATTAAATGCATACAGCTCATGATGGGAATGCATGCAATTTACTATCTAAAGAATACCCAGATCTATTCAGCGGGTAATTTCTGGGAAAATAAGGTAACCGAACTTTCAATTAAATTGAGGATCCCCAAAAATATTCAGATTCTACAATCTGGGCTTACGAAAGTACCCGTTGTTGCAGGACACCTGAAGCCTGTGATATTGATTCCACTTGGTTTGTTAAATGGATTGTCTGCTGCCGAAGTTGAAGCGATAATCAGTCATGAACTTGCACATATTAAGCGTAGTGATTACCTGGTAAACATACTTCAAAGCTTGATTGAGATCATATTCTTTTTTAATCCTGCTGTATTGTGGTTGTCTAAATTGATCAAAGAAGAAAGAGAAAACTGCTGCGATGATCTTGCGTTAACTTGTACTTTGAATAAGCAAGACTATATTCAAGCGCTTGTTTCTTGTCAGGAATTTCAATCAAACCAATATGTTATGGCGCTTACCGGCAGAAAGAATCAACTTTTGGAGCGCGTGAGCAGGATGGTATTCAACAAAAGTTCTTCGCTAAACAAAATGGAGAAAATTATTCTGACCGCTACCTTGATATCAACGTTGATTTTTACAGCAGCATTTACCACAAGTAAAAACGCTGTTGTGTCCGATAAACATCCGGTTAGTGAAGTGGTTAATATAAAGCCATATCAGGATACAACTATAAAGCATAATACAACGAAGCGTCTCGCTAAAAAGACTCCGGCAGTTAAACACAGAAAGGCTAATTATGCCAAAACTGCCGAACAGACAAGAGAAAAGACGAGGGTTATTGCCGAACAAAAAAGAGAGGAAGCCGAAAAGGCAAAAGCAGCACATGAAATAGCAAGCCAGAAGGACCTAAGTAACAAAATTTATGATACTGCCAGGTATGAAAAAGAGGCTGCAAAATACGCTGCTGCAAGTCAGCAGTATAAAAAGGATGCTGCAAAATATGCAGATGAGGCGGCAAAATACGTCGCCGATCCGGAACATTATCCGGTTCCCCCAGTGCCGGTAGCCC
>NZ_JBFTNT010000505.1:0-1565 GCF_056397585.1 Pedobacter sp. 05L430
CTATTGAATAATCCTTTTATGCCTTTTTTATAGGTAAGGTTAATTACCGGATATTTTGATCCCTGGTAAAATTTACCATCAGGGCGGGTTATATATTGCTGATCAATGGTGTAATTTAATGATGCCGTAATTGCTAACGATTTATATGTTGGAAACAATGGTGTTTCTGTATCAGGTGTAAAAGGGTTGTTTGATGTAAAAGTTTCGCCTTTTAGATCTTTTATTTTGAAGGTTGTCGAGTTTTCAAGATTAGTATGGCGAGCATAATCAGCAGTCAACGATGCCTGAAGTCCATTTGTCAGTTCCCTTGTGGTTCCAATGTTCGCAAATTCCTTTTTATAGAATTTGGAAAAGTTGGTTTCGAACAATAAAGAGTTAATGGAGTTGCCCAAAAGACTCATTGTTCCAAGGTCGTTTAAGTCGTAAATGCCAGAACMGCCACTTATACTAATGTTTGCTCGTTTTACCGGGTTGTAGTAATAATTTGCAGATATGTTCCCGGTTAGGGTTTTATTAGAAAATCCGTATCTCACCTCCGGTCGGATACTGTAATAACGGCTGTCCTGAAGTCGCTTCACATAAGTTACCCCGTATTTAAGTGCGAAACCTTCAACGGTGTTATAAAATATAGAACGATATATGGGGTCAAAACTATAATATTTCTGGGTGTACCTGTTGTTTATGGTGTATCCTGTTATAGCGGCCTTTACAATTCCAAATTTATTGTTTTCACGTTCTAATGAATCAAGATAATGCTTTGAAACTTTAAGCGCAGCAATGCTATCCTTTCTCACATAATCCCGGCTTTCTTCCTTTGTAAGCGGAATTGGTCTGTTATTAAGCCAAAACAAAGAATCTTTTTTATTTACCGCTTTGGTTATCTTGAGGATTTCGCCAGTGAAATAGTTTTTCGGAAAGTTTGGGTGGAGATTGTAATTGCTGTAAACCCCAACATAATAACCCTCGAACTTAAAGCCAAGCACATTCCCGTTAAACTGGAAATTGATATTTGAAGGCATATAAGTATTCTCGGTTTTAATAAACTGTTGTGAGATATTTAAAGTATCAAGAAGATTGATGCCTGAATTGCTGGTTAGGTACACATCGGCATTAAAAAGATGCCAGCTATCGTCTGTAATATATATAGTTCCCCTGAAAACAGGATCGTGTTCCCGGCGGGGGATGATCTGGATTTTGTTAATCGTTGCTCCGTTTTCTGTAGAAACACCTAGTAATTTGTATCTGTAATAGAGAAAAGCATTGTCGGAAATTGGTGATACAAAGCCGCGGGCACTTAGTTTATCCTCTAATAAAATGTTGTCGTAAAAATTTATAATCAGGTCTGATGCTTTATTGAAGCTAAATGCATTGTTACGGCCAGCAATTTTTGAAGACACCATTTCTTCGTGAATCTTATTTGGGCGCTCATATGAAAATGTAGAGGTCGACTCTGATAAATATAAAATCCCTTTTCTGTTGGTATCCAGATCAAGCGTTTTTTGAATGTCTTTTCCAAAGAACTTTTTTGGGGCACCTACAAGTTTTTGTACTCCTTTAATATATAC
>NZ_JBFTNT010000506.1:0-1558 GCF_056397585.1 Pedobacter sp. 05L430
CCTCTGTGCTGTTTGTCAACAGTTATTGATATTTTTTTCAGATCTTCTACATATTCCGGGTCCTTAAATCCAGCTGGGAAGCTACCATAAGCGTATTCATCAACTAACGGTACAAGCATAGTGTACTGACCGTTGCCCATGTCTATAAATGGAGATTCTCCTGGTTCTATTGGGTATTGCACTTCGTGTAAAGGTTTAGCGTTATTAGATGTGGTTTTACTATTTAGTTTATCTCCTTGTCCAGTTAAAAGCCAGGATGTATTAAGATCCGGAAAAGCGCTTTGAATCTTTCCAATTGTTGATGATCCGACTCCGCTTTTTATTCCGCTTACGTATCCAGAGGAAAGACCGCATTTTGTTTCAAACGCACCTTCACTAATATTTATGGACTTAAGATATTCTTTTAGCCTATTTCTTATTGGATACTCCATTTTTGCTATATTTATTCAGTGTTTTATTGTCTAACATTTGTTACTTAAATATCCTATTACCCATCCAACGACACCTAATAAAACTCCACCGATCGCTAACATCGTTTGTAACCGCTTAGCCTTAACATCATATACCCTAGCAGCGTAATCGGAAGGGAAGTATCCATTAATAAGTGCTGTTTCGCCAATTTTTGTAGTCTCTAGATAAGGGCTGCTATCTGGATTCTGTACAGGATATCCATTCTCATCTTCCAAATTTGGCATGAGTCCGTTCACTTCTAAAAATCCTTCTCTAATTAAAAACCCAATAACCCTGTCTTCGTGGATCTCATGGTTAGGGTACTGGAAAATAAGAGTTTTGATCTTTTTTGTTTCTTTGCTGCTTTTTCCCTTCTTCTTCTGAAGCAGAACTAATGTGCATCTGTCATTAAAATCCGGAATTTCACTACTCATCTTAAAATTTTATTATTGATTGTCAGGTAGTTACAAAATAACACTGAAAAAATACAGTGAAATATTTTGTATACTCTATTTATTCAGTACATTTGTATTGTTCAACTCAACAAAGATAAACATAACAATTAAAACAGCATATAGCAAATAACTACTACCATGAACCTACTAGCAAACAATTACGGTATACCGAGCTTAGATTTTGAAGTTGGTATCCTTACCAAAAGAGAAATCGAAATCGTTGAAAGATCAGTAATGATTGATAAGAATATTGCGTGGGATCTGAACATAAGCTATTACACCGTGCTGTCTCATCTGAAAAGCATCAGACAGAAAACGGGACTACAAGACAGTAAGCAGATCGTTTACTTCGGAATGAAAAAAGGGATAATAAATTAATAGATATGCAAAAAGAACATATTAGAATCGTAGCTCCTCCTGAGGATAAGTTCTCCTGGGTTAAGGAACTCCTTAAAACTCCGGTAGGTGAGAAGTTCAAATCTCCAAAGAAGTTTAAAAGCTCATTAGCATCAATAGCAAGTAGGGATGTAAAAATCTCCGAGCCAACCGCAGAGTTTTCACTTGACACGAAATCTGAACCAAAGTTCATAATCGTAAAAAGGACAGCATAAAATAAAAGTAGGGCCCTAAATCAAACTCCCCAGTTATAAATA
>NZ_JBFTNT010000507.1:0-1556 GCF_056397585.1 Pedobacter sp. 05L430
CATACCTAATATATTATATTAATTATGCGCTACCTGTTTACTTTCATTCTTTCGCTTTATTTTGTTTCAAATATTTTCGGACAATCAAGCCCTGGTTTAAAAATTTCACATTTAACCGGCGACTTTTATATTTTCACATCCTACAATTCGTATAAGGGGACTATTACCCCGGCCAATGGCATGTATGTAGTGACCAATGACGGGGTGATGATGATTGATGCTCCCTGGGACACCTCTCAATTCCAACCCCTACTCGATAGCATAAAAGTTAAACATAATAAGACGGTTAAAATTGAGATTGCCACGCATTCACATGAGGATAGAGCTGGAGGGTTAGATTTTTTAAAGAATAGTGGTGCTAAAACCTTTACAACTGATCAAACTGACAAAATTTTAAAAGAAAGCAATAAGAAACGAGCAGAATTTACTTTTAAAAGAGATACAACGATATCGCTTGGTCAATACGAGCTTCAAACATACTATGCAGGAGAAGGTCATACCAAAGACAACATTGTCGTTTGGTTTGAAAAAGAAAAAGTACTTTATGGGGGCTGCCTGGTGAAAAGTACAGATGCAAAAGACTTAGGCAATACCCAGGAGGCCAATCTTACCCAATGGGTGAAAACAATAAATAAGATTAAGCAAAAGTTTCCCAATCCAAGCTTTGTGATCACTGGTCATCAGAACTGGGATCATGTGGATGCGTTGGATCACACCTTAAATTTACTAACTAATAGTATGCAATAGAAATAAAAAAAGCCCTTTATCAAGATAAAGAGCTTTTTCTTACCAATTTTTTATAGTCTTCCAGTAAGGCAATATATTTTTCCATCCAATAATAAACTGATCCCGGATGATCTGATTGAATGTCATTCTTAAGTACCGTAAGGTCTTCCTGGAAACCAAAGCCATTGAGTTCACCTTCAAAATCATGTGAGAAATCATAATTTATGACCTTTCCGATTTCGAAAATCACATCTGTATGAAGTTTCTTTTGTCGAAACCAATTATACAAGGTTCGCCTGTTTACATGTAAACGCCTGGATAACTCACTAATATTTACGTTTTGTCGTCGAACAGCTAGTTCAACAATCTCTCCGGCATTGTGTTCCATAACTTTAGTTAATTTAGTAATCCTTATATTAAACGTTAGGGACGTCTTAATGGTAGCGTATAGGGTTTTAAAAAATTAGAAGTTCTTAGGATTTGAGCATCAATAAAACAGTTAAGGGCATCTTATAAACAAAGATATTTAATAGAAAAAAAAACGTGAACCTACTGATTGTCATAAACTTACTTTTAATGTTCAATAATTTACAATGAAGCAACATAAATGATTACGCCACTCACTTCCTTATTTTCATTATGCCAAAGATTTACGATGCATTTAATCAAATGTCCATTATTGTAAAAGTCGTAGCTCCCTGCACAATTCTCTATCTTCCCGCTATCTATTTTGTTTTTTAGCGTTTCCAGGTCGGGGCTGGTTTCCGAAAATGCATCAAAAAAATTCAGGCCCACAGGATCCCCTTCAGGGAAACCAAATTCTCTCATCC
>NZ_JBFTNT010000508.1:0-1554 GCF_056397585.1 Pedobacter sp. 05L430
CACCTCTGCTAACTTCATTGCTTAAGGAGATCAAAAGTAAAACTTCGGATCTCGATAAGGTGATTATTCAGTTTGAAAAAGGTAGGTATGATTTTTATCCAGAAGGTGCTATTAAGCGAGAATATTATATCTCGAATCACGATCAGGACAACCCAAAAATAGTAGGTATAGAAATAGAAAAATTCAACAACATTACCTTGATTGGTAAAGGAACCGACCTGATGTTTCATGGGCGTATGCTTCCTTTGGCATTAATTGAAAGCAGTAATGTGAAAATAAAAGATCTGAGTATAGACTTCGAAAAGCCTCAGATTACCCAGGTAAAGATAATTTCAAATGATACCACAGCAGGCAATATTGTATTTGAAACTGCACCATGGGTGAAATATAAATTAAAAGACAGCACCTTTTACAACACAGGAGAAGGATGGGAAATGCAGCCAACATCAGGCATTGCCTTCGAAAACGGCACTAAACATATTATTTTCAATAGTGGTGATATTAGAGTAGGTACCAAGAGTGTAAGTGAGGTTTCGCCAGGTAAAATCAAAGCGTACCACTGGAAGAATAAGAAACTGATTTCCGGAACGGTAATAGCCATGAGGAGCTGGCATCGCCCTGCACCCGGTATTTTTGTTCACAAAGGCAAAAATATCAGTTTTGAAAATGTAAAGGTACATTATGCAGAGGGAATGGGGCTTTTGGCACAGCTTACAGAAAACATCTATATGGATGGTTTTGGCGTTTGCCTGAGAGGGAAAAATGACCCGCGATATTTCACTACACAGGCCGATGCAACGCATTTTTCGGGATGCAAAGGAGAAATCATCTCTAAAAATGGTTTGTACGAGGGTATGATGGACGACGCAATTAATATCCACGGAACCTATCTTAAAATAACAAAGAAACTAGATGATCATACGGTAATTGCTAATTACATGCATGAGCAATCTTATGGTTTTGATTGGGGAAACATACAGGATACAGTGCAGTTCATACAGTCTAAAACCATGGAACTATGGAATGCAAAGAATACTATTGCGGCCATTAAGCCAATATTGCGCAATAGCACTGATCCGATTAAGGAATTTAAAATTGAATTTACCAAAGCGCTGGATCCTGTAATTGATCCTTCCAAACAGGATATTGGAATTGAAAACTTATCATGGACACCGTCAGTTGTTTTTACGGGCAATACCATTCGCAACAACAGAGCAAGAGGTGCACTGTTCAGTACGCCAAAACCTACACTTGTAGCAAATAACTTATTTGACCATACTTCCGGATGTGCGATATTGCTATGTGGCGATAGTAATGGCTGGTATGAAACAGGATCGTGCAGAGACATTACTATTCGCGATAATAAGTTTGTAAATGCCTTGACCAGTATGTACCAGTTTACCTCTGCCATAATCTCCATTTATCCAGAAATCCCCGATCTTACCAATCAAAAGAAATATTTTCACTCGGGGATAAGGATACTGAATAACCAGTTTGATACCTTCGATCAGCCTATTTTATATGCAAAGTCTGTGGATGGACTTGTTTTTACAG
>NZ_JBFTNT010000509.1:0-1547 GCF_056397585.1 Pedobacter sp. 05L430
TCAAAACTTTGTGTTTCCTGAATATACCGTATTAGATGTCAAAACTTTGTGTTTCCTGAATATACCGTATTAGATGCAGCCATCAACTATCAAAGGGGGCGTTATAACATTCAGTTTAATGCTTATAACCTTACTGATAAACACTATTTCACTGGGAGCAGATCGAGCACAGTTGCTGGTGGTTTAGGTGATCCGTTTAATTATAGAATTGGAATAAGCTACCAAATCCGATGAACAGATCAAAATCAATAACTAAACTGGCATTCTCTTTTCATAGCTGGCTTGGTCTTATTAGTGGTGTTTTTCTATTACTGCTTGGGCTAAGTGGCTCGGCATTGGTCTTTTTAGAAGAGATCGATCACGCGATCAATGCTGAATTACTTAAGGTAAAACCCTCAGGTAAAATACTATTTCTAGATGCCCTCTACAGGAAGATAGGGCAGGAGCATCCAAACGTTGCGGGTATTGCCTGGTTAAATCCTGATGCTGTAACAAATGAAGCATATGAATTCAGACTTTATCAAAACGACGGAAAGATCAGTACCTATGACCTTGGGATGGTCAGCATCAATCCTTACTCTGGTAAGACCTTGCGCGAAGGAAACCTAAAAGATCTAAATCCAAGTTTCATGCACTGGATATTTCAATTTCATTGGAGTTTTCAGCTTGGTATACCGGGATTGCTGCTGGCTACGGTTTTTGGGATTACTATGCTCTTATCTACCATAACAGGGTTGATCATTTACAGAAAGCATGTATGGAAAGTGCTGTCCTTTAAAGAGAAAATGAAATGGAATAATTGGAGAACCATATCCTCTGGTCTACATAGAATTGTTGGAGTATGGGCATTGGCTTTTAATGTGGTTATTTTCTTTACAGGTTTCTGGATGAACAAGTTTTCATTAGATCCTGCATATTGGAAAAAACAAACTGTTTCAACTCCGATAAATACCTTGTCTTCACAAAACATAGACGAAATGCTTAGTAATGCAAAGAAAAATATGCCCGACTTAATCCTTAAAAAAGTTTACTTACCCACCCAGCCCGGAAAGAATTTCCAGGCAAGTGGTACAGTAAAAGGCCAATCCGCATTCTTCTATAATGGAAATTCGATTGCTATAGATCCTACAACTGGAAAAGTGATTTCTATTGAACTATTAGCTGAACACGGATTTTGGGAAAGGGTAGAAGCCACTTTTTTTCCTCTTCACGTAGGAAACTTTGGTGGTGTCACCATCAAAATATTATACGTGATCATAGGTTTATTACCGGGCTTGCTTTCCATTACGGGTGCAATGCTGTGGTGGCGAAAAGTAAGAAAAAGTTACACCTAAACAATTAAAATGAAAAGGGGCCGTATCATAAAGAGGTCGTCATCTCGAACGAATGCGAGAGATCYCCTGATTATGCCGGGTCAAGAGATCTCTCACATTCGTTCCTTTAGATTTGTTTTTGATAATTTAGAATGAGAAGGAAGCAGAAGTAAACTATTCGTTCCTCAGAGTTTAGACTCATATCTCGATTTAGACTTCTGCATCCCTTTCATC
>NZ_JBFTNT010000510.1:0-1546 GCF_056397585.1 Pedobacter sp. 05L430
ATAAAAAGTAACCATAATAGGTTTATGCAGATTGATTTGCAAGAACCGCTAGAGATCGATAGCGTACTGTTTAAACAGCAAAAGATCGCCGTCGAAAAGGAAGGAAATGTATGGTTTCTTAAAGTTCCTGATTTAAAAGTTAAATCGCAGGCTACTATTGACATCTTTTATTCAGGAGCGCCTAAAGAATCTACCAATCCGCCATGGGATGGTGGTATATCATGGAAACTTGACTCGTTAGGGAGGCCATGGATCACCCTGGGATCTCAGTTAATTGGTGCCAGCGTTTGGTTCCCATGCAAACTACATCAAGGCGACGAGCCCGATAATGGTGCTTCATTGGCCATCAGCGTTCCTGATACCTTGGTTGCTGTTGGTAACGGCAGGTTAAAAAGCCGAATAGTAAATAGTAATGGAACCGTTACTTATAAATGGCATGTAGTAAATCCAATAAACAATTATGGTTTGGCTTTTTATGTGGGAAAGTATGTGCGGGTTCCAGAAATGTATAAAGGCGAGAAAGGCAATTTAAGTACTGACTATTGGGTAATTGATTACAACAGAGAAAAGGTTCATTCTTACCTCAAAAATGAGGTTGACAAAACGCTGAAAACTTTTGAATACTGGTTTGGGCCATATCCTTTTTATGAAGATAGTTTTAAAATGGTGGAAGCACCATATCCGGGCATGGAACATCAAAGCGCTATAGCCTATGGTAATGGATTTAAGTTGGGCAGGATAAATGCAAAATACTTAAGTACGTGGGATTTAAAGACCGATAGGCTGGTGGTTCACGAAGTCGCGCATGAGTGGTTCGGAAACAGCATTACAACAAAAGATATTACTGACAGATGGCTGCAGGAAGGATTTGCAGGGTATGCCGAAGAGCTTTTTATTGAAAGTCAATATGGTAAAAAGGCAGCCAAAGAGTTCTTTGAAGCTAGAACTATTTGCCGGATTAAGAATACTGAACCAATCATAAGACGCTATGGAATTTATGAGGATGCTGGTGGACACATGTATTTAAAAGGCTGGACAATTGCGCATATGCTTCGGGCTATTGTTGATAATGATGAGCAGTTCCGTAAGATGTTAAGGGCTGTTAACCGCGAGTTTTATCATAAAACAGTGAACTCAATTGAGGTTGAAAGGTTTATCGGAAAAACTTTAGGTAAGAATCTGCAGCCATTCTTTAATCAGTACTTGCGGGAGAAAGATATTCCTACTTTTGAGTACAGCATACGTGACAACATATTGAGGTATCGCTTTAGCAATTGTTTGTCGGATTTTGTAATGCCTATTAAAACCAATCTTACAAGTGATAAATGGCTTAATCCGACTAAAGATTGGAAGGAACTGCGTATAACGCCAACCAGCAATTCATCGTTAAGTATTGATAGTGACTTTTATGTAAATGTGAAAAGGGTTGAATGAGAAGTGAAATGTATCCGCTATTTTGTAATCTGTGCGCGGACATTTTTAACAAAGTCAATAGTAACTTCCGCTAAATCTGCAATCAAATATTTCTACTGTGAGGTAATATGAC
>NZ_JBFTNT010000511.1:0-1537 GCF_056397585.1 Pedobacter sp. 05L430
ATACTATTTATCGCTAATCTAGGATGCAAAAAAAATAATATTGGTGGGGGTGGGCTATGCGCCTGTTCACCTATAACCGAACCTGAATTAAAATTGGTTATAAAAAGCAGCACAGGTGCTGACCTGCTAAATGACAAAATCGAGGGGGCATACTCGAAAGATGAAATTAAAGTATTCCAAAAATCGGGAGATGGAACCGAGACTCCCGTTAACTTTAGTATCAGACCTCCATTTTCTTATGGCGAAGAAAAGTTCAATTTCAATTCGCTATTCGTAGGACTTAATTTTTTAAGAAACTCAAAAGACACCAAGATTCTTCTAAAGCTTGGTGATAGCAAACCCTATGAACTTAGTTTTGCATTAAATGAAGGTATGTATGATATCAATAAGCTATTGATTGATGACAAAGAGGCTGAAAGTGACAATGGAACCGTTAGTAAGTACCTTAGAATATTTTATTTAACGGAGTAGTTGTAGCACTTCCTTTTATCGAAAAAAACAATAAATTGCATTAAACTTTTTCTTGTATGAGCGATGAAATAACTTCGGGTGGTAGCAATGTCCACAGATATGAGAATCATATTCCTAAAGGATTTGAGCCGGCAATCGGAGATGGAGATAACATTGATGCCATTTCAAATCATATTGAAAAGCATGTAGGCAAGATCGAGTCCGTATTTCACGAAATTGTATCCGATAAAGTGCATATAGACGTTCACTGGGTTAAACCGACTGAACACCGCCCGTATCATACATTGGTTACAAGTGGAATGAGTGATAAGCCTATGAACGTTCCCGAAGAAGCTGATAATTTGCAATACGCTGAACTTTGCGTATTACTACCTTCCAGTTGGAAAATTAACGCTGAATCTTACGCACTTATGGAAGAAATATTTAGTGATGAGAACAATTATTGGCCAGTTAGGTGGTTGAAGAGTATTGCCCGATTTCCACATGAATATGACACATGGATAGGGCCATATCATACCATTCCAAATGGGGAAAAAGCCGAACCATTTTCAGAGAATACTAAACTGGGTTGTATGTTTGTTTTCCCATCAAATAATCTTCCTTCTGAGTTTACTCAGCTGGAAATTAGCGAAAATAAGGTGATAAACTTTTACTCACTGTACCCAATTTACAAAGAAGAGATGAATTACAAACTTAATAAAGGATCTGATGCACTATTAGATAAATTTCGAGAATTTAGGGTTAGTACCGTTATTGATGTTAATCGAATAAATACTTGTGCAAGGAAGAAATTTCTTGGGCTTTGGTAATGTGTGCTCCCTTGTCATACCGAATTTATTTAATTAGAATAGGTCTCATATTCCACTAATATGAACAAACACCCGGATACAAATTACAATAGATTTGAAGAGATTGACAGCGAAGATCTTGAGGATATATTGATGCAAATCGAACATTCATTTGAAATTAAGTTTGATCATGATGACTTTCTCAAAGTAACCACATRTGGCGAAATGTGTGATGTGATTTTCTCTAAAGTTGAGTTAGCCAATAATAACGGATGTAC
>NZ_JBFTNT010000512.1:0-1512 GCF_056397585.1 Pedobacter sp. 05L430
TACTTATCCAGGAGCTACGGTTCCTTTTGGATCTGTTCAGCTAAGCCCTGATACTGATACTTTGTCGTACGAATTGAACGGCAAGTATAATGGCGACGTTTATAAGTATTGTGCAGGGTACAAGTATGAGGATAAAACGATTGTAGGATTTAGCCACACACATTTTAGCGGAACGGGACACTCTGATCTGGGTGACTTCCTGATTATGCCAACTCAAGGAAAACTTCAATTAAATCCAGGTACAGCGGATGATCCTAAATCAGGGTTTAGATCGGCATTTTCTCATGATAATGAGGTTGCAGAGGCCGGATATTATAAGGTTAAACTAGACGATGACAATATTTTAGCTGAACTTACCGCAACTAATAGGGTAGGTATGCATCAGTATACATTTCCTAAGTCAGATCAATCGCATATTATACTGGATTTGATGTCGGGCATTTATAACTATGACGACAAAACGGTATGGACTTTTGTGCGTGTGGTAAATGATACTTTAATTACGGGTTACAGACAAACTAATGGTTGGGCACGTACGCGCACGGTGTATTTTGCTATGTCATTTTCTAAACCGTTTGTTTCTTATGGACAAAAGAATTTCGATAAGCCTCAGGTATATAAAGGTTTCTGGAGAAAGTTTGACCAGACTAAAAACTTCCCTGATATAGCGGGAAGACGTATCAGAATGTATTTTGATTTTAAAACTGAAGAGCAGGAAAAGATCAAGGTAAAGTTCGCTTTATCACCGGTTAGTCAGGCCAATGCATTAGAAAACATGCAGGCAGAGACTCAGGGATGGGATTTTGATAAGGTAAAACAGCAGGCACAGGCAGAGTGGAATAAGGAGCTTAACAAGATTAAAATTGATGCTTCTGAAGATGATAAGATTAATTTTTATACTGCAATGTATCATGCATTTATTAATCCAACAAACTATAGCGACGTAAACGGAGAATATAAAGGGTTGGATCAGAACGTACATAAAGCCGATGGCTTTAACAACTACACCACGTTCTCTTTGTGGGATACTTATCGTGCTCTGCATCCTTTCCTGAACATTATGCAGCCTGCCAGAAACAACGATATTGTAAAATCTATGATGGCTCATTATGATCAGAGTGCGCTTAAAATGCTTCCGATATGGTCTCACTATGCAAATGACAACTGGTGTATGAGTGGTTACCACAGTGTTTCTGTTTTAACGGATGCAATTATTAAAGGTGTATATAATGGTGATGCTAACAAGGCACTGGATGCTTGTATAACGACTGCTAATCATCGCGACTACGAGGGGATAGGTGATTACATTGATTTGGGTTACATTCCTGCAGAGCGCAGCGGAACGTCGGTTTCAAATACATTAGAATATGCATATGATGATTGGTGTATTGCCAAGCTGGCTAAAAAGTTAAACAGAACGGATGTTTATGATGAGTTTACCAAACGTTCAGGAAACTGGAAAAATGTGTTTGATAAGTCGATTGGTTTTATGAGACCAAAAATGGCTGACGG
>NZ_JBFTNT010000513.1:0-1511 GCF_056397585.1 Pedobacter sp. 05L430
GAAAGAAAGTACAACAAAAGTAAAGGAATTAGCCAGATCAGCGCAAAAATAGCCGTTTGCCGTAAAGACTTGCTATTGGGTGTGTTTGTGCCACGTGCCACAGAGTTTTTATTAAAATAGAAAGTTTCTTCATTAGAAGAGGTTAGGTTATTCTCCGAAATTCTATTAGCAGATAGCGCAGGCCACAATCGTTGGATTAGAACAGCGAGTAAAATCGTTCCTATTATGATCAGGAACATCGAGATGTTAAAGAAGAAAATACAGATAAAGGCTAAAGCGCACATTAAAATATGAAGCCTGGTATGGAGTGCTTTTTTGCCTATACCTAACAGCGCTACTATTATGATGGAGATAACAGCAGGCTTAAATCCATTGAACATAGCAAACATCCATGGCTGATTTCCATAAGAAACGTAYAGTATGCTTAGTAATAGCAAAATAAACATGGAGGGAAGTACAAATAAAATGCCGGCTATTAGTCCGCCCTTTTTACCATGTAGCTGCCAGCCAATATAAATGGCTAATTGCTGGGCTTCTGGACCGGGCAAAAGCATGCAAAGGCTTAATGCGTGGAAAAATCTGCTGTTGCTAATCCATTTTTTTTGACCTACCAATTCCTCATGCATAATATTGATATGGCCTGCCGTGCCTCCAAAACTTATCCAACCCAATTTAAACCAAAATTTTAAAGCTTCTTTAAATGAGGGCTTACCTTGGGGCATAACATTTCTATCTCTATTTTTCAACGTAGTCAATTAGGTTTCTATAATGGTAAAAGGAAAAATCAGGAACTATGCAAAAATAAGCAAATTAACGTCCTTAAGCAAAGATATGGTTGAGTGTTTTTTGTGATTAATTAAGGTTATTTTTGGGCTTCAGGATTGATTTTATTGTGCTTGTATAATCCCTTTGTTGTGTGTGGGGTATTAAGATGTAAGAGAGCTTTAAAATGAGAAATCGATTTTGAATTATGTTGCTTTTCTTTAAGGGCTGTTTAAACGCAGATGAAAGATTTTTTTTCTCTTGTTAATCAGGTACTAAACTTTAAATTATGTTAAATTCAGTTGCATAATTTGTGGCTCTGCATCTTTTTGGTAATATTAGCGGCACTTGAGGATTACTTATGACTACCGTTACTGTACTTGCTATAATTGAACCAGACCTTAAACCCGCACCTCCATTGTCAAAGGTGATGCATGAAAGACTCTCCCGCTTTGCAGCTGAGCTGCAGGATTCATTAACAAAAGAACTTATCGAAAACCGGAACTGCGAAGATCTGGTTATTTACATCAACTATAATAGCAAGTATGCTGTTCGGTGGAAGATTGTAAATGACGTTCCTTCTGCCGTTGAATCTGAAGTTGCCAGGCAATGTGCTAAACTTGGGTTTATTATATGGAAGGGTAGCGAGATCTATAATTTCAAATCAAGAGAATGACTACAGCTAGAAATGCTGTAGTCATTCATCTCATTATTGGTACTTAAAACTTGATCAGGCTAGGGTCAGTCAC
>NZ_JBFTNT010000514.1:0-2641 GCF_056397585.1 Pedobacter sp. 05L430
ATACAAGAGGTATCAAACACAGGCTTCTATCTTCGCAAGTATATAGATGCAAATGGCGGAGCCTCTACAAGGGGGATTCAAAGTGACGTTTGGTGGGTATGGTTCCGTTTAGGAGAGATATATCTGAATGCGTCTGAAGCCGCATTTGAACTCGGACAAACAAACGATGCCTTAACCTATGCAAATTTAATTCGGCAGCGTGCTGGTTTCGGTGCAAATAGCCTGACAAGCGCAACCTTAACCATTAGTAAAATCAGAAATGAGCGTAGAAACGAATTGGCGTTTGAGGATCATCGTTTATGGGATTTAAAGCGCTGGAGACAGGCAGATAAAGTTTGGACCGGTAATTCAGATAGTCCTGATGCAGTAGTATCAGCCTTATATCCATACCGCGTAATTCGTCCTGGAGATGCAGCCCGCGATGGGAAATATATATTTGTTAAAATGACAGCTCCCAGATTTAGATCGCCAAGGTTTTTTCAAATTTTTAATTACTACTCATCTTTTGATCAGAATGTAATAAACAACAATCCTAAAATTGTTCAAAATCCATTTAATTAATCAGGTTATGAAAATGAAAGCATATATATATTCATTGTTGTTTATCCTTGCAGCAGGGATTGCAGGATGTAAGAAAGATAATTACACCGCACCAAAATCATTACTTACAGGTAGGGTGGTGTATGAAGGTCAGGCCATTGGCGTCAGATCAAATGGCGTACAGCTGGAATTATGGCAACACGGCTATGATTTCTTTACAAAAATTCCAGTTTATGTTGCACAAGATGGTACTTTTTCTGCCTTACTTTTTGATGGCAATTATAAATTAACCAGATTAAGAGGAGTAGGGCCATGGATTAACAATACGGATTCAATTGATGTTAAAGTAAGCGGCAATACAATTGTTGATGTTCCTGTAACGCCTTATACATTTGTTAAAACCGTTTCATATCAGAGAGCTGGTACAACGGTAACAGCTACAGTAAATTTACAAACTGTAAACACTACGAATTTGCTCGAATCGGTCAAATTATATGTCTTCAAAACAGCCCTTATTGATGATGCTAATCAAAGTGCTGTTACTACAATTGCTGCTTCGGCTATTCCAAATATTAATCAGCCACTTACAATGAATATTGTGATTCCGGCTTCATTATCAATTGCTGATGCGGTATATGTTCGGGTAGGTGTAAAAACAGCAGGAGTTGGGGAACTTGCCTATTCAATGGCAGAAAAAATCCAGCTTAAATAATTATAATTAGTAAAAAGTAGCGTCCTAATACGTCGCTACTTTTTACTTCAACTTTATGTTATGACAATGTCTTGTGATGACTTCCCTTTTGTACTAATTTCTTATAATCTTCCAGAAGTGAAATGTATTTTTCCATCCAGTAATAAACAGAATCTGAGTGATTTAACGAAGATTCATCTTTGTAAACAGAGAACCCGCCCAAATCCATATAGTCACTTTGAAAATCGGCTGAAAAATCATGATTAATGGCATAAGTCAGACTAAACGCTAGGGACGTTTTAATGGAAGGAGCCTAAATGTTTTGGGAAACGGGTTGAGATAGTTAGAGCGGCAATATGAAAGAATTAGGCATCTTTGAATCAAAAGTATCGAATGAACAGACACGCAGGCAACCTGTTGATTGTCAAAAACTCCCTTTTGATGTTCAAATTTCCACAACAGTAATTAGGATTATTTGTTTTATGTGGACAATCTAAACATTCCTATCTCAAAGTTGTTAACCAGAAAGTTAAAGATTAAAATACATGCATTATGAAATCTATTTGGAAAGGCGCTATTGGGTTTGGCTTGGTTAATATCCCTGTTAAGCTATACTCGGCCGTACAGAACAGCAATCTTGATTTCGATATGCTGGATGAAAGAGATCATGCCAGGATAAAATATAAACGAGTTAATGAAAATACCGGTAAAGAAGTTCCTTATGAAAAAATAGTAAAGGGGTATCAGCTTGATGAAAAATATATTGTACTTAATGACAAAGATTTTGAGGAGGCTAGTCCGGAAAAGACCAAGGTCGTTGAGCTGGAGCGTTTTGTTGATATCAGTGAAATCAATCCCATTTATTACGAAACCTCATACTATACACAGCCTGAAAACCAGGGAAAAAAAGCATATGCCTTACTTCTACGTGCACTTGTTAAATCAAAAAAGGTAGGAGTAGCCCGTTTCGTATTCAGAAATACGGAGAACCTATGCGTTATCCATCCCATGGATGAGGTACTGGTTATTACTAAAATCCGGTTCGAGGAAGAAATTAGAAGCACAACAGAAGTTAAGCTTAAGGGAGAAAAAACGATAAGCAGCAAAGAGTTGGAGATTGGTATGGCTTTAATAGCTCAATATAGTGGTGACTTTGACATCAGTTCATTTAAGGATGAACATCGGGTTGAACTTTTAGCTATTATAAAAGCAAAAGCTAAGGGAAAACAACCTATTATTAAGAAAATGCAGCCTAAAACAGCTAGTAGCGATGATCTTTACAGCCAATTAATGGAAAGCCTTACTAAGAAAAAAAGAGCCTAGTTAATAATAAGTTATGGAGGAAACTAAAAAAGTAATTAAGGAAAACGGACTGGTATACATTATTGATACCATGCCCGGAATTTATAG
>NZ_JBFTNT010000515.1:0-1476 GCF_056397585.1 Pedobacter sp. 05L430
TCTCCGCTCCAGGAATGCATTTTTCCATTACTTAAGTATTCTCGCTGATGAACCTCTTCGGTTAACCTAAATTCTTCAGGTATGTCGCGTTCGTCAACAAAAATCGAGTCAAGATGATCTTTAAAAGTCATTAATATATAGTTAGAGATTAAAATAGATTATATGTTAAAGATCACTAATTACTTTGTATTTTGGAACTAATGTTTTCATTATTACCCAAGCCACCAGGTAGGCAACAGCACATATTGTAAACATAATTGTGTAGCCGGTTTCAATATGCCCTAGAGCCTTATAATGGTCAAATAACCCACCACCCAGTTTTGTCATAACAACACCGCCAAGGCCGCCAAGCATACCACCAATACCTACAACAGAACCAATTGCTTTTTTAGGAAACATATCTGAAACTGTGGTAAACAGGTTTGCCGACCATGCCTGGTGCGCAGATGCACCAACACCAATTAACAATACAGGCATCCAGAAAGATATATGGCCCAAAGGCTGTGCAGCAAGCACAACAAGCGGAATTACCGCAATCATTAACATTGCTTTCATACGGCCGTCATATGGTTCATATCCTTTTTTAATAAAATACATTGGGAACCAGCCACCGCCAATACTTCCAACCATTGTCATGCTGTACAATACCGCTAATGGGAGCATGATCTGAGTATCCATCATGCCATACTGATCTTTCAAATAAGCAGGCAACCAGAACAGGAAGAACCACCAAACACCATCCGTCATGAATTTACCTACAGCAAAAGCCCAGGTTTGTCTGTATGTAAGGAGTTTGAACCACGATACTTTTGTTTCTTCAGCTACACCTTCACTATTGATCACTCTGGTATCAACATCATCTGCTTTTATGTAAGCGAGTTCTTCGGCCGAAAGTCTTTTTTGTTCTTCAGGTTTTTCATAGTATTTATACCAAAATATAAGCCACAAGAAACCTATTGCACCTATAAATAAAAAGGCAGCTTCCCAGCCCCATTTTGCTGCAATAAACGGGACACTTAAAGGTGCTAATACCGCACCAATATTGGTACCTCCGTTAAAAAATCCGGTAGCAAAAGATCTTTCCTTTTTAGGAAAATACTCTGCAGTAGCTTTAATTGCAGCCRGAAAATTCCCAGCCTCGCCAAATCCCAATACTGCTCTGGCAACCATAAAACCTACAATAGAAACAGAGGCAACGCCAATACCCATAAAGCCAAGTACTGTGGAAATGCTTTGACCTATTGGAATAGCAAAGGCGTGTATAACTGCACCTACCGACCAAATAATGATGGCCCAGGCATATCCTTTTTTAGTTCCAAGTTTGTCGATTATCCGCCCTGCAAAAAGCATCGATATAGCGTAAACAAATTGAAAAACAGAAGCAATGTTTGCATAGTCGCTGTTGCTCCAGCCAAAAATCTCTTCTAAATGTGGTTTAAGTAAGCTTAACACCTGTCGATCAAGATAATTCACAGT
>NZ_JBFTNT010000516.1:0-1472 GCF_056397585.1 Pedobacter sp. 05L430
GATTTAAATGTCCGAACCATTGTTGTAGGGTTTGATACCTGCGACCACTGATGAGTACTACCCGATTTGCCGGATCAGAACTCAGTTTATTTAATATATCATATAGTTCCTGATCTGGGGAAGCTTTGTCTATATCGCCATGAAAACCAACCAGAGTGCCATCGTAATCTAAAAATATGTATCGATCTTTTGATTTTTTATAATCTAATGCTATTTGATCTTTTACTGATTGTACTGCGTGTTTTGTTAATAGAGATTCTTGCAATTGTTTTACTTCTTTTAGTTTATCCATAAAATTTTTAACCCACAGGTGGATGTTGAATTTTTTAACGATATGTCTCATACTAGACATACGCGCATTTTGTTCTTCAATAGGCATATCTATTGCCCGTACAATTGCCCGCATAATGTCGCCAATGTTATTAGGGTTAACTATTAAAGCATCATTTAATTCTTTAGATGCTCCAGCCATTTCGCTTAAAACTAAAACACCATCGTTATTTGTACGGGAGGCCACATATTCTTTACTCACCAGATTCATTCCATCGCGCATGGGCGTTACCAGGCAGATGTCGGCCGTGCTATATAGAGCTGAAAGAAATTCAACAGAAAATGATCTGTAGAAATAATGAATGGGTACCCAGTCTATTGTCCTGAACCTTGCATTAATGTTACCGACCAGTTGATCAATATGATCCCTAAGCTCTTTATATTTAGGAACGGTATCTCTTGATGGCACTACAATCATATACAGTGCTATCTTTTCTTTGTATTCCGGATGGAGCTGAAGTAATAGTTCTAAAGCTTGTAAACGTTGAATGATACCTTTGCTGTAATCTAACCTGTCGATAGTTAGAATTATTTTAAGACCCTCCTGACTTGCTTTAAATGAAGCTGAGTGCTTAGCTACTTTTGCATGCATAGTTAGTTCTTCAAATTTATCAGCGTCAATTCCCATTGGAAAGGCTTCTACCACAACTTGCCGGTCTTTGTGAATGATCACATTATCTGATAACTTGCTAGTTGATAGCCTTGATGCAGCACTTAGAAAATGCCTTACATCGTCAAAGGTATGGAAGCCCAGAAGATCCGCTCCAAGCATACCTGAAATAAGTTCTTCTCTCCACGGGATCAATCTGAAAATTTCGTAAGATGGAAAAGGTATGTGCTGAAAGAAACCGATGGTAACCAAAGGTTTTTCTCTTCTGATTAGGCAAGGTAAAAGAAGTAGCTGATAATCGTGTATCCAAATGGTATCGCCATCATTAACTGCTTCTATTGCTGCATCTTTAAACTTTTCATTTACAGATTTGTATGAATCCCAATAGTCTTGCTCAAAGTTTGCATATGTGGTAAGGTAGTGAAAAACAGGCCAGAGTATCTCGTTCGAAAACCCTTCATAGTATAAATTAATCTCGTCTGTGGTTAAAAAGACAGGAATAAGATTAAGCGTGGCAAGTAGTTTTTTAACC
>NZ_JBFTNT010000517.1:0-1456 GCF_056397585.1 Pedobacter sp. 05L430
AAGTTATTGTGTTTCTGATTTTATAGCCGATTACAATTCCTATAGAGGGAATGCATACGGATTGGCAAATACCTTAATGCAGACTGCTAATTTAAAACCCTCACTTAAAAATAATAAAATAGACAACCTTTTTTATGCTGGACAGCTAACCGTTCCCGGTCCTGGTGTTCCACCGTCAATTATTTCTGGTAATGTAGCCGCCCAACAACTYGTTAAGTACTTTAATCACTGATTATGAAAGAGATATTTGATAAACTATCAGCAGAGTGCAGTAAAATAACTACTCAGAGATATAGTACAAGTTTTTCACTTGGTATTTATTTTTTAAGTAAAAAACTAAGGAGACACATTTATGCTATTTATGGCTTTGTTCGCCTGGCCGATGAGATCGTCGACAGTTTTCATAACTATGATAAACAAAAGCTGCTTGAAAAATTCAGCCGGGATTGTTTCGAAGCTATTGAGGCCGGGATAAGTCTGAATCCTGTTTTGAATTCATTTCAGCAAACTGTTAATCAATATCAGATTAGCGGCAACCTAATCGATCTGTTTCTAAAAAGTATGGAAATGGACCTGGAACAGAACACCTATACACAGGAAAAATACGACCAATACATTTTAGGTTCGGCACAGGTAGTTGGACTAATGTGCTTAAAGGTTTTTACCGAAGGTGATGATAAAGAGTATAATAGGCTTACAGAATCGGCTATGAAATTGGGATCTGCTTTTCAGAAAGTAAACTTTTTAAGGGATGTTAAGGCCGATTATAATAACCTTAGCCGAACATATTTTCCAGGTGTAAATCTTTCCAGTTTTTCAAATGCCGATAAGAAAATGATCGAAGAGGATATTGAAAATGAGTTTAAGGCTGCTCTTGTGGGGATAAAACAATTACCTTCTTCTTCAAGAAGAGGAGTTTATCTTGCCTACATTTACTATAGGGAATTATTTCATAAAATAAAAAGAACTACCGCCGAGTGCGTGTTGTCTGAACGGATAAGAATTTCAAATAGTCATAAAATTGGTTTAATGTGCGACTCAATCATCAGATATAAAATAAATGCTTTATGAGGGTTTTAATGTTATTAATTATTTTTATTTCACTTTTGTCATCCAAAATCATTGTGGCTAATGAACCGAACTTGTCTGAATTACGAGATTTATATTACAGGGCGGCTGAAAATAAAGAATCTGCTTTCAGACTTTCAGCAATGCTCAAAACTGTCGACACCCGTTCTCCATCAATTCTGGTTTGTTATAAAGGTGTATCTGAAATGCTGGAAGCTAAATATTTAATAAATCCGTTTAATAAACTGAGTAAATTTAAAAACGGAAGAAAGTTAATTGAACATGCAGTAAAAGCCAATCCTCACGAAATTGAAATCAGATTTCTGAGATTTTGCATTCAAACAAATCTTCCAGGTTTCTTGGGATATAAGGATCATATAAAGGGAGA
>NZ_JBFTNT010000518.1:0-1449 GCF_056397585.1 Pedobacter sp. 05L430
ACATTACGGCTCCCAGTGCACAAGTCTGTTCAGACTGGTGGACACGGATAGGCATATTCATGACATTTGCGAGCGTCTGCATTACAAATGGTGATTTCTTTGCGATACCGCCCACACCTATCAAACCTTTTATGGCAATGCCCTCAGCTTTAAACCTGTTGGAGATACTTTTTGAGCCAAAACAGGTAGCTTCTACAATTGATCGGTATATGGAAGGCGCATTGCTCCCCAGGTTTATACCTGTTATCGCACCTTTCAGTAATTGATTGGCATCAGGTGTTCTGCGGCCGTTAAACCAATCAACAGACAGTTCACTCTGATCATTAAATTCTAATGCCGCCGCATATTTCTCCAACTCAGCCAATAGCTGCTGAGAAATATTCTCCGGAATTATTTTCGAATTTGCTGCATCAATTCCAGCTGAACCGGAAACTAAATGCTGTAAAGGCCATGATAAAAGATTCCTAAACCAAGCATATGCATCGCCAAAGGCCGACTGTCCAGCCTCCATGCCTATCATTCCGGGAATAATAGAGCCATCAACCTGTCCACATATTCCTTTAACTACGGTTTCTTTTATATCTTTTTTTGGTGCAACCAACATATCACAGGTAGATGTACCAATTACTTTGCTCAGGTAATAAGGTTCTATTTGTCCACCTACGGCACCCATATGTGCATCGATTGCACCAATACCCACTAAAACATCTGTACTCAATCCCAATCGTTCAGCCCATTCTCCATTTAACCTACCGGCTGCTTTATCTGAGGTATAAACCTCCTTACCTAAAGTAGCCGAATATCCGGTTAATAGTGGATCAAGTGTAGAGAAGAAGTGATCAGGAGGAAAACCACCATGCTCTTCGGCCCACAAACCTTTATGTCCGGCGGCGCATACACTTCGCTTTATTTCCGTGGCTTTTTTACCTCCGGTTAGCAGAAATGGCATCCAGTCACAATGTTCAACCCAGGTATAAGCAGCATTTCTGACAAGCTCGTTTTTTCGCAGGATATGTAATAGCTTCGACCAGAACCATTCTGAGGAGTAAATACCTCCGGAATATAAAGTGTAATCAGGGTTATGTTTATTTGCGTGTGCATTAATTTCGGAAGCTTCTTTAACTGCGGTGTGGTCTTTCCAAAGAATAAACATCGCATCAGCATCAGATTCAAACTCAGGTAGCAATGCCAGTGGAATTCCTTTGTCATTTACGGCTATCGGAGTCGAGCCTGTGGTAGCGATAGATATTGCTCTGATATTTGTAGCTACAAATGTTCCACCCTGCCTTAAACACTCTTTTATAGTATGTACTATCCCCTCAATATAATCTAGTGGGTGTTGCCTGAATTGATTCTGACTGGCGTTGCAATAAAGTCCGTCATTCCATCTTGGGTAGATAAACGAAGACGAAGCAACTTCGTCACCATTATGTGCATTAACAATAATGG
>NZ_JBFTNT010000519.1:0-2673 GCF_056397585.1 Pedobacter sp. 05L430
CTGTTGCTAACAGGACTCAACATTGATAATGTACCAGTTGAACAGCATCCTTCTTTTGTAAAAGAAAGTAAGAGTGGCAGGGTTCTGGAACTTAAGGTTCCTTATGATAAGGCAGTGTTTTCTTTTGAATTTACTGCGCTTGAATATTCTGCCTCCGATAAGATTTCGTACGCCTACTATATGGACGGATGGGACAGGGACTGGAATAAAGCAGGGAATTCGCGCACAGCTACTTATACCCATATGGATGAGGGTAGTTATGTTTTTAAAGTAAAAAGCACCAATATCGAGGGTGTTTGGAACAGTAAGCAAATCAATTTAAAGATTGTTGTATTGCCACCATGGTATCGTACCTGGTGGGCATACCTAATTTACTTCAGTGCAGTTGCGGCTTTAGTGTATCTGTATTTTCTCTATCAATCCAGACAAACTAAACTTACTTATGAAGTTAAAATAGCAAATCTCAGTGCAGAACGCAAAAAAGCCGAGTATGAAGCGGAAGTGGCAAAACATGAAAAAGAACGTCTTGAACATGAAAAAGAGCGTGTAATTAATGAGAATGAAAAAGAGTTGAATGAAAAAAGGCTGTCTTTCTTTACAAATATTTCCCATGAGTTCAGAACCCCATTAAGCCTGATCATCAATCCTGTTAAGGATTTGATGAAAAAGTCAGAAAACCGATCTTCTGAGGACATTAAGGAACTCGGTTTTATCCACAGAAATGCAAGAAKAATGCTGAGTCTGATTGATCAGCTCTTGCTTTTTAGAAAGGCCGAAGCGGGGTTTGACCATATTAGGGTTTCGAAATTAAACTTATATGATTTGTGTCAGGAGGTATATCTGTGCTTTACCCAGCAAGCAGCTTCAAGAGCGATTCAGTACGAGCTTATCTTCGAAAATAAAGCACTGGAAATTTTTGCTGATCGTGGGAAACTGGAAATTGTTTTGTTTAACCTGATATCGAATGCACTAAAATATACCCCTTCCGGTGGTGCCGTTTTGATCGAAGTAACAGAAACAACTGAAGATGTACTCATTAAAGTGGAAGATAACGGTTCTGGTGTTCCTGCCGATGCAGGCGATCAATTGTTCGAACGTTTTTACCAGGCCATACGAAAAGATAATTCCGCTAAACCGGGCTTCGGAATTGGTTTATTCCTGGCCAAACAATTTACAGACCTGCATAGTGGGCAATTAAGTTATACCAGTGAGCTGGGTAACGGCACCTCATTTTACCTTTCATTGTTAAAAGGACAATCGCATTTTCCGGAGGTTATCGCAGACCTGGATAATCAGGGTGAATCCGTCTTATTTAATGAAATGCTTGGCGAAGTGGATGCATTTTCAGATGAGTTTAATGCAGATGAAGAGGTAGAACTGATTAGTGATAAACAAAGTATCTTAATAGATAGAGTTTTGTGAAAAGATAAAGAATGACCCCGCATTATCATATATTCCCGTCATATTACTTACCGCAAGTGCTTCCGCAGACATAAAGCTAAAAAGTATGGAGGGTGGTGCTGATGACTATATCAGCAAACCATTTGAAAAAGAATACCTGGTGGCCCGTGTGGCAAATCTTTTGAAAAACAGGAATAACCTGCAGCGGTATTTTTATAATGAGATTACGCTTCAATCAAATAACCTGACCATATCCGAAGCTTATAAAGAATTCCTGGAAAAGTGTATCATCATTGTTGAACAGCATTTAAATGATGCCGACTTTGGAATTAAGGCCCTTGCAGAGGAGATCGGAATGAGCCATTCCAATTTGTACAAACGGGTAAAGTCAATTTCAGGACAATCCGTAAGTTCCTTTATTCGTTTCATCCGCTTGCGTACTGCAGCAAGGATCATGATCAATACAGATTGTAATGTAAACGAGGCGGCTTTTCAAACCGGGTTTAATGATGCTAAATATTTCAGCAAACAATTTTTTAAATTGTTTCATTCCAACCCATCTGAGTTCATAAAGAAACACCGCAAGTCTTTTAATAAGCGCTATAAATTCAAAGATTAGCAAAAAATAGCCCTCTTTTAGGTTAAAAAACGCCATTTGGCGAAAATACACTCCTTAATTACGAGTTTGTACCCTTCCTTTTTTTTATTCCAAACCATATTCGTAACTGCAATTTACGGCAAACCAGAGCTGAAAATCTTTCTGCTCAGGCTTGTTGCAAACCAAACATTGCAGTAACCAAATATGTAATTCTTATGAGCAAAGTCGACAATTTGATGGTGTTATGGGATCAGACCAGGAATGGTGAGCAAGGATCTTTTGCCTTACTTCACAAAGCACTTTATCCGGGTTTATTCAGATATGCATTTACCACGATTCAGGATGCTGATCTGGTCGATGACCTTCTGCAGGAACTCTTTATTAAGTTCTGGGAAAACAGAGTGAGGATAGGTGAAATCACTAATGTCCGAGCTTACTTTTACCGTTCCACCCGCTGTACCTTATTGGACCACATCCGGAAATCCCAATTGAAAGCATCAAAGCTTGAGGCAATGCCTTTTGCAGAATTTGAATATTCAAATGAAGATGCCATTATTTCCAGGGAGCAGGATGTGGAGTTAAAAGAGGTAATGATGGGGGCCATTAATAATTTACCACTGAAACAACGCGAGGTCATTCATATGCGTTTTTACCAGGACCTTAATTATAACCAG
>NZ_JBFTNT010000520.1:0-1431 GCF_056397585.1 Pedobacter sp. 05L430
GTCCTATTAATATTCTTTATCGGTAAATAGTATTTTATGTTGAACCAAATTCACGTTTTTTAATATCCGCCAATCAAAGTATTTTTTACTCTAAATAAGCTCCGTCATGAAACTCTCAACTCTAAAAACAAACTTGTTTTTAACTAGATGCATCGTCATCACCTCAATGTTTATAACATTTAACTGTATTTCATCAAATGTTGTAGGACAGGAATTGAAATTTCAAACCCCGTCTCCGCTTAGCACAAAAAAAGAGAAGGCAGATAAAAAAATCACTATCCAGTTTACCTTGGAAAAAGCAACAAAAGACACCAAAATTTCCTATAAAGTCCTGAAGGATAAAAGTTCGGCCATTGACAGGGACTATACTTTGGCAGATGGTGAAGTAACCGTCAAATCTGCAGACAAATACAAGGATGAGGTCGAAGTCACCATCAAAGCACAGAAATTTACTGAAGCCCTGCGTGAGCTTTACATCAATTTCACCTATAAAGATGACAAGGGTAAAGACCAGTCTACGGAATTCGTAGTAAATATTTTTGACGCCAATGACGGAAGTGCGGATGAACCCCAATACACTGCGAGTGAGGAAGAAAAAACTAGACATGTTGGAATAGAATTTTACACCGGAGGCAGCCTGGATTTCTATAACAATCTGAAATTTCAAAAAATCAGCGGTGAGCTTTTCATATACGCAAATGATATTACTGGTCCGGATGACCGACTAGGCGGCTTCCTGGGAATCGCAAACTTCCAGAATTTTACACGCGATTCCTCAAACGTGAATGTCAGGCCTCAGTACATACAAATAGATACTGGTAAATACATACCAGGCAAAACTAAATACCGGAGAAACATTTTCATAGATCATTTGAAAGTACATACCAGTCAATGGAGTTACTACTTCAACCCAACTTTCAGACTTAACAATAACAGGAGCGATTTCTTTAATATATATTTATCATTTAGAATGGAAGCTTTGGTAGTATCAACCACAAGAAGTTTTGATACCGACACCCTACCTAGCGACACCTCCGCTCTTGCGTTAACAGACCCTGTATTTCAGTCTGGAAAAGGTTTCTTATTACAGAATACTACTGATACCCAAACAAGTGGATACTTCAGTTTTGGACTCCCAATGTTTTTAAATGCGAAAAACAAAGTCAAAATTTATCTTGATCCTAACCTGGGAGTTGCTAACTACAATTTAGCATACTATAGGCCTAGGGAGGGTCAGAGGGGTATGATAAAAAATGTGCTCTCTGAAAAGAAAGCATTCTATCTAGTAAGGGCGCGTATAAGCGAACAGTATTCCGGCTTGGGCGTGACCATTGGTGGAGAAATCAGAGGTTTTTTAAAGGATTATGCACCCAGTATTAATGCCTACTTAGGAATTAAAGCAAATATTGCTGGGCTTTTCAGCAAGAACTA
>NZ_JBFTNT010000521.1:0-1422 GCF_056397585.1 Pedobacter sp. 05L430
GAAAAAGTAGTCAGATCAACCACGCCCTCTTGTCCTAGAAAAAGTCGCTTTTTTCCCAAAGAAACAAAATCGTCCAGGCTTTCTTCCGACACCCTGTAATAAAGGCTTTTCATCCCGCTTTCGATGCAATATCTGTCGAACGATTTGATAAAACCMTGTCTGTTTTCTGGCAGTGTAACCGGAAGCTCTAATACCACAGCAAAATTACCGGCTATTCGATAGGCAATAAATCCTTCCAGTTCGTCTGTGGTATAAATCAGCTTATCTCTATAAGTTTTGAAATAATCAATTGCTGAATTACCATATTTTTCCAGATCAGCTTTAGCCGCTTCAAATTCCTCTTCTGAAGTGTCCATTTTCAAAATATATGGCCTGATCAGTGTATAAATCAAGAAGGCTATAGATAAGAATCCGCTAATATTAATTGAAAAAAGGAAGCCTCTGGCAAACGCATCCTGAGGCACCAAATCAGAGCTACCCACCAATAAAAAATTTTGTAAAGTATACCTGATGGATTGCAACCAACTGAAGTCAATATCAAAATGTTTTTGATCAAGGAAATAGAATCCAATAACACCATAAAGCAAAACGGCCAGGATGCTTAATAACGTAGTTTGAATGCCAATAAACCTTAATCTTGAATTGTGTTTTATATAATACTCTTTTCTTGATCCTATTAAAATAACCAGCACAATTATCGAAAACCCGGCTTCTTCATAATCTATTGCTTTAGTTAAATGCCCTACCAGCGAAAGTATACACAAAGCAACTGCAAAGTACCATGCCATTCGCAGTCCTTTAAGCATAAATGCAGCTGTAACCAGCAGAAACAATCCCGCAAGCAATACAAAGTAATTGGACACTCTAATTGCTTCTATAGGAAGAAAATCTTTAAGAAATGCAAGCCTCGAGTGGATTGCAGGAGTAAGTACGGACACAATATTAATAATACCCAGCAGCAATAACAGCAAGGCAGGTACAATTCTCATTAATAATTTGTTAATTTTAAGAAGGAAGCTTAAGGCACCGAGAACCAGTGGAATCCAAAATTCCATAAAACGGTACAGCAATGTAATTGAAACTGCTGCTGCATTTGAGTAACCCAATCTAATTAAAATGAAAGCCATAGAGGCTTCTACCGCACCCAGTCCTCTTAAAAAAGGAGAAATAATTAAAAACACAACGGCAACTACGTAACTAATGGTAGCAAAAATTAAAGAGGGGTTCATGTCTAATGCAATCATCGCAATATAGATGTGAACTATGCCAACAACTTCTATCAGCATGCTGTAAACGAATGTTGAAAGAAAATGCTTACGTTCAATTTTATTGGCCCTAAACTCCGCTGCAAATACTTCAACAGAAGGAAGATATTTAACAACGAGCTTATAAACTACTCCTTTTTTTATAACCGACCTGTAC
>NZ_JBFTNT010000522.1:0-1408 GCF_056397585.1 Pedobacter sp. 05L430
GGGAATAGGAATGCGTGTTAAGTTTTAAAATTAGAAACGCAGCAACAAACAAAAGGCTCCGGTATATTTACCGGAGCCTTTTGTTTGTTATAATATTTATACCTCTACTTAAGCGTATGGAATACCATCTTTTGATGGCAAACTACTGTGTCCCATTAAGTATTGATCTACTTTTCTGGCCGCTTCTCTTCCTTCAGATATTGCCCAAACTACTAATGATTGTCCACGGCGCATATCACCGGCAGCAAAGATCTTAGCAATATTGGTTTGGTATTTACCTTCTTCAGCTTTTACGTTTCCTCTGTTGTCAAGCTCAACACCAAGATTTTCAATTAATCCTTCCTTTTGAGGATGTAAAAAACCCATAGCTAAAAGAACAAGCTGACAAGGAAGATCACGTTCTGTTCCTGCTTTTTCTTTGAAGTTTACCGGGCGACCATTAGCGTCAATTTCCCATTCTACATCAACAACTTTTACAGCTTTCAGATTTCCGTTTTCGTCTTTGATGAACTCTTTGGTATTTACTCCCCATCCTCTTTCGCATCCCTCTTCATGAGAAGAAGTTACTTTTAACAACATTGGGTAAGTTGGCCAAGGCATGTTGCTGGTACGTTGTTGCGAAGGCATCGGCATAATTTCAAATTGAGTTACCGATTTTGCACCCTGACGGTTAGAAGTACCAATACAATCAGATCCTGTATCACCACCACCAATTACAATTACATCTTTACCGGTTGCTAATATAGCTTCACCATCAACTGCGAAGTTTTTAACTCGTTTGTTTTGTTGTTTTAAGAAATCCATTGCAAAGTGGACACCTTTCGCCTCTCTTCCTTTTGCAGGAAGATCTCTTGGAATGGTTGATCCACCAGCAAGAATAATTGATTGAAAATCTCTAAGTAAGGTATTCAATTCAACATTTACACCTACGTTTGAGTTACATTTAAATACGATACCTTCTTTTTCCATTAAAGCGATGCGTCTTGTTACAACATCTTTTTGTAATTTAAAATCTGGGATACCATAGTTAAGCAAACCACCTGGTGTGTCGTCACGTTCGTAAACAACTACCTCATGTCCGGCTTTGTTTAATTGAGCAGCAGCAGCTAAACCTGCAGGTCCTGAACCGATAACAGCTACTTTTTTACCAGTGCGGATTAGCGGTTGCTCTGCTTTAATATAACCTTTATCAAAGGCAATTTCAATAATGTGTTTCTCTATTTCCTCAATTGATACGGGTGATTTGTTAATTCCAAGTACACATGCTGATTCGCATGGTGCCGGGCAAATCCTTCCTGTAAATTCAGGGAAGTTGTTTGTGCTCAGTAAGATAGTGCTGGCCAGATGCCAGTCGCCTTTATATACAGCTTCATTGAATTCAGGAATCACGTTGCCTAAAGGACAACCC
>NZ_JBFTNT010000523.1:0-1404 GCF_056397585.1 Pedobacter sp. 05L430
TCACTAAGGTAAACGTCGGGAAGTGTTAGATTGATTTCGGCGGATGAGCTGAAAAAGGCTTGTTTATCTTTAAAAGACAACACTGCCGAAGCACTTTTACCGGCGAACAGACCATATCCAGATTTTGAGAGTTCATTCCCATCAGTAAGAAACAAAAACACTAATCCATCAGCTTTAGCTCTCGCCATTCCATAAGTTCCCTTAAACTGCATATCCTGATATTTAATGCTTTCGGCCGCTGCCCCTGCAAAAATATAATCGATCATTCCATTTTTACTTTCAACCTGGATTCCCGCAAAAGAAGAATCATTTCCTACCCCTGCAAATGAAGAGATCCTGGCAATATCTCCTCCAGTATTACCTTCGGCAGGCTCGTAAACTGCTACAAAGGGGCGCTCCCATGCCGCTCCATTCTGACGTACCACAACAGTAGGTAAAGGCAAGTTGGCAATACTATCAGGTATCAACTGATCTTTTCTCCAGGATTTTGAGGGTGGTGCTTTCACGCTGAAAATCTCACGATCCGGATATCCTTTCATCCACATGTTCATATATACTCCTGCCCTTCCAGGAATATCTAGCTCAAACCTGCCATTGAAATCGCCTGATGAAACGACAGACTGCTTATCGTACCAATAATCATAACCCATCAGCTCCTCATTGGCAAAGGTCAGCTTATCAGTAGCCTTTAAGGGCAATGGCTTTTTTAAGGCATCAGTAAGACTAAGTCGCTGCCCTAGATTATGATAGATATAATCATGATACTTATCACCTCCATTTTTTTTAGCCGACCGGAAAACATCAACATAATACCCACTAGAGTCACTGGTTCGTACAATGCTCATTAGCCTGTTCTGGTTAGAATTGGTCTCTGGTTCCAGAAACAGTAAATTCGAATAAGTAACATCCTTAAAGTATCCCTGTTTTATACCCGGTTCCGGATAAGCACCCTGTAGTTTAAGAAAATGGTTACTTTTCATAGTAGGGTATGATGAAATGCCATCTACCACTACAGTATTGTGTGCCGGGAACTGAGAGTAATATTCTGCATAATCGGATTGAAAATAACTACCTCCAATTCCCCCTTCAGGAGCAAGTATCAAGCCTTTCCCATATAATTCCATCGCAATTCCGTTCGCATGCGCATGATTTCCGCCTGAACCGGCCTGAGAGATCATTAGGCCATGGTGCGGATCAATACCATTGCGCTGTACCATCCAGGCTACATTAGGCGCCCAAAAAGTGGCAGTCATATAATCCTCTGGTAAACCAGTTGCTACCGATTCACTAAGCGTTAAAGGTGGATTACTAAACAAAGACATAAAACCAGTCCTTAACTTTGGCAAACCTGATTCCTCCTTTTGTCGCAGATTCTGCATTGTTTTTAACAAACGTGTATAATAT
>NZ_JBFTNT010000524.1:0-1403 GCF_056397585.1 Pedobacter sp. 05L430
GCTTAAAGGTATCAGGCCATGGCGCATTTTTTACCTTTCCATTATCATATGTAGAATTTTTATAATCCGGATGTACAAAAGAATCAACTTTACCAGATGCTGTATTTATCATGTTACCAGGATTGCCAAGCCACTGTATGCCGCCTTTTAGTCCTTTACCTTCGGGATAAGCTTGAGTAGGTAATTCCAACACAGCGTGTGGAGAATCATAGGCAAGAAACATGAAGAAAGGTTTTTCGGGTCCTTTGGCACTTTCATGATCTATGATCCATTTCTTGGCACGGGCAGTCCATAAGTCGGTAGTGTAACATTTGGCTAAATCCGCAGCTACGTTTTTATAATTGTCCCATACTTCCTTTTTACCTCTGTAAATTCCTTCAAAAGGATAATGCTCATGTCCATCGGCATGGCGCATATAGCCAAAAAAATCATCAAACCCCCTTTTTTGAGGATGTGCCGGCCAATTAGGTTCATCTTTAGTTTCGCCTTGCAAACCCCATTTTCCTATAACTGATGTAGCATAACCCGCTATTTTCAGTACCGTAGCAATAGTATGGTTATTTTCAATCTGCTTATCAAATTGATTGTCTCTTACCTTTGCATTGCCTTGATTAAGCCCTGTTAAAAGAGATGCCCTGGAAGGGGCGCATACCGGTGCGTTGCAATACTGATTAGTTAATTGCGCACCACTGGCAGCCATTTTGTCGAGGTTTGGAGTAAATTGATAAGGAAGTTTTTGATCTGCCTTCTCCTTTCTCTGATTTTGAAAAAACACACCTAAATCGCCGTATCCAAGGTCATCGGTTAAGATAAATATGATATTAGGCTTTGAAGCACTACTTTTTTTTGATTGTGCGTTAACAATTGAGGGCATCAAAACGATCAAAGCACAGCTTCCCAACAAAAACAATTTCGTGATTCCTTTTATCATTATCTAAAAATGAACATTAGTATTCACCAAATATAAACAACTTAAAAATTTCTTTACACATTCTTCGCACCAAACCCACAAGCAGGTGCCTTTTTGTGAATAATATGTGTGGAATGTGCGAACTAAGTGAGGAAGACTACAAAAACCAAACTTTAGTTCGTACTGGTTGTTGTATAAATTACAAAACTAAATTACAAAATTATGGAAGCATCCGAAGACATAAAGTTCACTGTTATGCTTCATGACAACGAACAAAAAAAGATTAAGGTAGAAGTTAAGCAAACTGAGACCACCGATGGAATACCGTATTATGTATGCACTCTGAATGATAAAGAGGCCCAGATTAGAAAAGATGAAAAATGGGAACAAATATGGGGCTCACTTACCCATAAACAGGTTGATGAGTTAGGTTCGGCAATTAGCAAACATTTAGGTGATTTATAACACAGCCACCAGCGTTACTCCGTATTCC
>NZ_JBFTNT010000525.1:0-1401 GCF_056397585.1 Pedobacter sp. 05L430
ATTTAGTTGCATTGTAATAAGCTAATGCTGGAAAGGCCATTAAGCCTCCGATTGAAGCGATATTGATGATGTGGCCACTCCGTTGTTTTCTCATATGGGGCAGCACTGCTTTTGTCATGTTGGCCAGCCCGAAGAAGTTGATATCGAACATTCTTCTGGTTTCGTGCTCGTCGCTGGCTTCTACTGAACCAAAGTAGCCAATGCCGGCATTGTTTACCAATACATCAACCCGTCCGAATATTTCGGTTAGTTGCTTTACGGCATCAGTAATATGATCTTGCCTGGTTACATCAAGCGTTATAGCTATTGAGGTTTCCGGGTATTGTTTAACGATATCTTCTACGTCGGCAATGTTACGGGCAGCAACTCCAGCTTTGTAGCCAAGTTCGAGTACTTGTTTTGCTAATTCCCGGCCAAAGCCTGTTGAACAGCCTGTTATGAGCCATACTTTTTCCATAATATGTGTTTTATAATTTTATATCTAAATAACAGTATAAGCGGAAGATGGTTGTCAGTATTTGATCATTTTAAATGATTGCAGAAATTTTAAATGACATGTTTAAAACCGATCTTTTTTAGCATTTTAGTGGAATTTCAAAATAGAAGTTAAAATGAGTAATAATTTGATTGATCACCCCGGGGTGATTACGGGATTTGCAGTTGTTGTTGTTGTGATGCTGCTTTTAGATTTGGGTGTATTTAATAAAAAAGTACATGCTGTAAGTAGTAAAGAAGCCGCTATATGGTCTGTGGTATGGATAAGCTTATCCATGATATTTAGTGGGGTAATTTACCTGACTTCGGGTTTTGAAAAGTTTACACAATTTCAATCGGCCTATTGGATAGAAAAGGCGCTATCGGTTGATAATCTTTTTGTGTTTATTCTGGTGTTCGGGTTTTTTAATGTGCCTAAGGAATTGCACCATAAAGTGTTGTTTTGGGGAATTATTGGGGCATTGGTGTTTCGCGCCATTTTCATATTTGCAGGTGTTGGGTTGATTAATTTAACTTATTTGCCTGAAATGACGGTGTTTGGCGAACTGATACGCATTAATGTTGTTTTACTGATTTTTGGGTTGTTTCTTATTTATGCCGGTATTAAATCTGGCCTGGCAAATGATCATGATGATGAGGACAAAGATTTTAGCAAAAGCCCTGGCGCCCGCCTGATTTACAAGTTCTTTAAAGTGAGTAAGGAGTTTGATGGTGCCAAGTTTTTTACGGTACAAAATGGTGTAAGACTGGCTACTCCTTTATTGGTTGTTGTAGCGGTTATTGAATTTACAGATCTATTGTTTGCAGTAGATTCTATTCCTGCAATTTTTGCCATTGCACCTGATGATCCGCTAATTTTATATACGTCTAATATTTTCGCTATTCTTGGATTGAGGGCTTTGTATT
>NZ_JBFTNT010000526.1:0-1397 GCF_056397585.1 Pedobacter sp. 05L430
ATATAACGCGGTAGTTGAAATTATTTGACCCATAAACATAAAGCAAGTACCAAATATTAAAAAATTATGGATAAGCTTAAAGATGTATCCGAACTTTCATTTCTTGGAAGAGGATGGAGTTTTCCTCCAACTTTCTCTAAGCAAACTAACCGGGTTTTAATGACCTCCGACGAGGAAGATATAAATAAGAGTTTGGAAATTTTATTGTCGACAACCATTGGAGAAAGATTTCTACAACCTTTATACGGTTGTAATCTTGAAAACTATGTGTTCGAAGCAATGAGTACTTCAACAGAAACTTCAATAAAAATAACTGTAAAAAACGCCATTCTAATGTTTGAACCAAGAATTAAGTTACTACTTGTAAATCTTCTTGATGATTTCATTACTGAGGGCAGAATCGATATTTCTGTTGATTATGAGGTAATCAACACCAATACCCGTTTCAATCTTGTTTATCCGTTTTATCTTAACGAGGCTAATAATAAATTGGCATGAGCGCTAAAGCAATAGATTATAAAGTTATTCTTAAACGCGACGGGCAAACGCAACAAGAACGAATGTCAGCGTTATTAGATCCTGCAATTGCGCCCGTCGATCAACGTACAAAAGCAGATTACTATAAGTTTGTACAGGAGGTTTCAAAACATGTCAAGTTTTTTGATATTGATGCTGTTAACAAAAACCTAACAGAAAGTGGCCAATGGGATAGCTTTTTCGATTTAAGTATCGAAGAGATAAATGCAATGGCAAACAACAAATCATTGCCTCCACACCTCGCTTTATGGAACACTTTTATCGAGCTGATGGAAAAACCAAAGGCTTTGATGAATACCCTTACACAGCGCCACCTGGACTTTTACTACCACGATGTTTTAAAACTAAACCAAGCGCCACCAATAGCAGATAAAGCACACGTAATTTTTGAACTTAAAAAAAATACTGAAAATACTTTATTAACCGCTGGCACATTACTTTTAGCGGGTAAAGACAATACAAAGAGAGACATTGGATATAAACTTGAGCAAGATATGGTGGTAAACCCATCAAAGGTGGCTCAGCTTAAATCCCTTTATGTTAACCCTGTTAACCGAAATGTTGTATTTCACGCTCCAATAGCAAATTCCAAGGATGGGCTAGGCGCTATTCTAGACCCCGGAAATCCAAAATGGAGTGGTTTCGGTAATTCCTCAATGCCACTGGCGCAGATTGGCTTTTGCCTGTCGAGTAGCATCTTGAAAATGAAAGAGGGCACCAGGAGCATTAAAATATACCTAACGCTAAGAGGGCTTGATGCATCTGCAAAAAATAGTGTACTCACCTCCAATCTTTTTAAAGTAAGTATTACCGGAGAAAAGGGATGGATAGGACCAAAACTTACTTCAGCAGTAATAACA
>NZ_JBFTNT010000527.1:0-1391 GCF_056397585.1 Pedobacter sp. 05L430
TCTGAGGCATCAAAATCATTAGATATTTTTGCTAGATCAACAATTTTATTGTCTTGAGAATGGCAAGATGCAAGAATGAATAATGCGAAGAGTATGTGAATTTTATTATTCATAAGCCATCTGATTTTACCAACACCATGTTTTATATCATAATTAGTTTTTACAAATTACACATTTCAGCTGTCAATAAAATCGCATAGTAGAAAAACTTTCCTAAAGCATAATCTGTATGGATATTTCGATCTTCAAATAAAATCTCTATCTTGGATAAAGCTAAATGATAAGCGCGAACAGCGCTTAAAAACCGGTCATTAGTTTGGTCTTATTTGTGATCTTCTCAGTGGATATCAGCCTTTGGTATACAAGCGATCATATTATCGGATTTTAGGGCCCGGTTATTTATTACAGCAGCCACAACTGTCGACCAGAAATGAAAATGAAAGCCCTTTTTATGCCAGTTTTACTCTTCCTTGTTTTGTTAAGTTGCAACGGGCAAAATAAAGAAGAGCGCTTGAAGCAATTCATCGCTGCTAACAAAGCGGACATAGACTTTAATATAGGGAGTAGACCGAAATATTTTTCTGTAAAGACCAGTGATGGGAGTATATTTAACTCTGAAGTAAATAAAGGTAAATATTGGATCGTCTTTGTCTACCAAATAGAGGGACTTAAAAAATCAGAAGGCTATGATATGGTAGCAGATTTAAATGAGACTTTTCAGCGGTTTGGAGACAAATTTCCGATAATTGGCATAGCCGAAGGTTTTTCTGACGATGAGGAGGCAACGCAAAAGCTGTTCAAGGAGTCGAGATTACAATTTAAACAAATTGATAATACTGAAGCGATGAATAAGGAAATCAAGCTGAAGGAAAATGTCGTTTGTACGCCATCTAAGATATTGATTGGGCCTGATGGAAAAGTGATTCTCAATGTATGTGGCGGAAAAACCAAAAGCTTGGATGATGAACTGGAACGGTTAATCATCCAAAACAAGCAGTAGCTTGTCAAGCCCAATTAGGTAGCTTAAATGAATTATTATGAAAAGTAATATATTGACACTTCTGTATTTAAGCCTGCTGTTTTTATTCGGATGTAATCCTTTCCCTAAAAAAGATGCGCATCCAGAGGTTCCGATGATTGGCGATTTGTTGAAAGACAAAACAAAATTCAGGAAGGTTATGGATCTGACCGCTCTAAGCGAAATCATTGTCTTAAAAGATGGCCGGGTGCTGTTGAAGCCTGATAACAGCAACCTTGAATTTAAGATAATCGATGTCGAAAATAAGCTAATTTTTAAAGCTAAATATGATTGGGAGATTCCTTTTTATATTGATGACCACGGCGATCTATATATCAACCAGAAGAAATATTTTCATCCATTGTATAAAAAG
>NZ_JBFTNT010000528.1:0-1386 GCF_056397585.1 Pedobacter sp. 05L430
ATATGAGTCTAAACTCTGAGGAACGAATAGTTTACTTCTGCTTCCTTCTCATTCTAAATTATCAAAAACAAATCTAAAGGACGATAGGAGAGATCTCTTGTTTATGCTAATTTGCTGTGTAGCTACTTCATGGTCAAGAGATCTCTCCTATCGTCGAGATGGCGAGAAAGAAATATGTTGTGACGAATACCTAACACAAAAGATACAAGTAAGAAAACAAAATGTTGGCAACTAAAATTCCGAATTCTTTTGCGCCTGATTAACTTTGGGCCATGAGACAATATACCCTAAGCGCATCCCTAATTATATTGACCATAGCCCTGGTATCCTGGGGCCAGAAAGGTCATAAAGCCATTGCCACTATTGCAGAAAAACACTTAGCTCCAAACACAAAAACCATAGTAAGCACCTATCTGAAAGGTGAAACCATGAGCGAGGCAAGTACTTGGGCTGATGAGATTAGTGATGATCCTCAATATAAAAAAACTGCATCCTGGCATTACATCAACCTTCCAATGGGATTAACCAAAGAGCAGTTTACAGATTACGTTATTAAACAAGACAAAGACAATGTTTATACTGCAATTTTAAAAGCAGAGGCAAACCTTAAAGATAAAACACTTAGTTTGGCACAAAAAAATCAGGCATTAAAATTCCTGATTCATCTTGTTGGTGATGCACACCAACCCATGCATGTTAGCCGTGCCGAAGATAAGGGCGGCAATGATGTACAGGTAAGATTTAATGGAAATGGAACTAATTTGCATGCCTTATGGGATGGAAAACTTATAGACCATGAAGGATTCAATTATGCTGAAATGGCAAAAAAATACGATTGGGCCAACCCGGAACAAGTGAAGAAATGGCAGGCCGATAGCCCTATGCAATGGCTATGGGAAAGTTACCAGGTAAGCACTCAGATCTACGACGACACTCAGCCAGGTAGTAACATTGATGAAGCTAGCTACAAAAGATCAATCGCAATTGTCCACCTGCGCATTGCTCAAGCTGGTATACGATTGGCTGGAGAATTAAACAAACTATTTAACGAACAACAACAGACTCGCCCTATAGAAAAACCGATAGTACCTATCGCTGTAGTTCCGTCCAAACCTTTGGCTAAAGCAATCACGGTAAAATTAACTGACCTAAAGAGCTCTGTTGGCAAGAATGTAATAGTAACAGGCAAGGTATTTAGCCTGAAAGACATTAAAAGTATGGTATTAGTTAATGTTGGAGCAGCGCATCCCAATCAACTCCTTACCCTAGCGCTAAAAGGGAAAGCGAAAGTATTGGCAGATAAGATTAACGGAAAAACCATCACTATTCAAGGCACAGTGAGCTTATTTAAAAATAAACCAGAGATGGTAGTGACTGACCCTAGCC
>NZ_JBFTNT010000529.1:0-1382 GCF_056397585.1 Pedobacter sp. 05L430
GTACTTAAGGCATAAAAGATGTTTCTACCTGTTCCGCAACCAGCATCTAAAATCATCTCACATTCGTCATAGGTGCCTTTAAGCATCTGGTCAAATAAATAGATATCTATGTTTCCGAAAGTATCTCGAATGTGCTGGTTTCTCATCGTCAGGCAAAGATAATTACATTATTTCAATTCAGATGTTAATCCTCATCGGCGACACCGGTATCAAATCTAATGCACCCGCTGTTATACTTTTCTCAACTTTTCTATTATGCTCTTTTCTCCCATTTAAACTCTCCATCAGCTGAGCATATAAGTCCTCTTGTTTCTCTTGATGTGGCTTAGGTTTTTTGATGGTTGGGCACTTACCTTTAGCTCAGATACGTTTACCATTACCTGTCCCAGCAGCGAATAACCGGCATTGGAGTACTTAAACTCAGCACCCGGTTTAGTGTTAATTTTCTTTATCTTTAATTCTGAAAGAAGACGTTATCTCTTTAATGATAGCGTTTCGATTGGACTGCCACTAGCGGAGACTATATTTGCTTTACCGTAATGAAAACTAACTGAATAAAAGACAATCTCTAACCTATGAAAAATCAAATTTGTTTAGCTGGGATGCTCGCAATTTTCACATTAAATCTATTTGGCCAGACCAAGAAGCCGGCAGCTGCAAATTTCACAAAATACGTTGATCCATATATAGGCACTGGTTTTCACGGACATGTCTTTGTGGGTGCCAGTGTACCGTTTGGGGCCGTACAATTGGGGCCGACCAATCTGTCTGAGGGCTGGGACTGGTCCTCTGGTTACCACATATCCGATTCCACCATCATCGGCTTTCAGCACACCCACCTGAGTGGTACGGGTATCGGCGACTTGGGCGACATATCCTTTATGCCCACCACAGGCGCAATTAAAGTGGTCAAAGGTACGATCGAAAATCTTAAAAACGGTTACACCTCCCTTTTTAGCCATGAGGATGAGATTGTAAAGCCTGGTTATTATAAAGTTAAGCTCAAACGGTATGACATTGGTGTAGAACTGACGGCTAGTACCCGGGTAGGAATGCACAAATACACTTTTCCGGCATCGAAAGAAGCGCACGTGGTCATCGATTTGAAAGAAGGGATCGGCTGGGACGAATCTTCAGAAACTTATATCAAGCAAGTTGATCAGCACACCATTGAGGGCTATCGTTTCTCTAACGGCTGGGCTGAATCCCAGCGGATTTATTTTACTGCAGTCTTTTCAAAACCGATCAAGTCCTTTACTGTCTACGATGATTCTACACAGAAGTTGGGTAACGAACTTAAAGGTAAAAAAGTGAAAGGTGTGTTGAGCTTTCAAACTGTCAACGAAGAAATCGTATATGTTAAAGTGKGTATCTCTCCTGTC
>NZ_JBFTNT010000530.1:0-1364 GCF_056397585.1 Pedobacter sp. 05L430
TGCCAGAAGATCTGCAGGTAACACCAATGATTTAAGAGGTAAAGTACTTAGAATTAAAATTAAAGAGGATGGTACTTACGATATCCCTGATGGTAACTTGTTCCCTAAAGGTCAGGAAAAAACCAAACCTGAGATCTTCGTAATGGGAAACAGAAATCCTTATAGAATATCGGTAGATCAGAAAACAGGCTTTTTATATTGGGGCGAGGTTGGACCTGATGCCTCTAATGATGACGCTTTAAGAGGGCCTAGAGGCTATGATGAGGTAAACCAGGCTCGTAAAGCAGGGTTCTTTGGATGGCCTTTATTTATAGGTAATAACTATCCTTATAAAGCTTATGATTATACAGACGGTAAAAACGGAGAAGCATTTGACCCTAAAGCTGGTTTAAATAATTCACCAAATAATACTGGTTTATCTACCCTTCCTCCTGCTCAACCGGCTTTTATATGGTATCCTTACGGAGAATCTAAAGAGTTCCCTCAGGTTGGTGCCGGTGGCCGTACAGCAATGGCTGGTCCGGTTTATTATTCAAGACCAGGTGCCTCGCCATATCCTTCTTATTATGATGGTAAATTGATTATCTATGAATGGATCCGTGGATGGGTAAAAGCTGTTACTATGTCGCCAGAAGGAGATTATTTAAGCATGGAGCCAATGTTAGGTGAAATTTCTTTAGCTGCTCCTATTGATATGGAACTTGGCCCTGATAATAAATTATATATTCTTGAATATGGTAAAGGATGGTTTACAAAAAATCCTGACGCTGGTATTGTAAGAATTGATTATATGGCAGGTAACAGACCTCCTATTGTAAAGAATCTTGAAATTGAGAAAACGAGCGGTTTATTACCATATAAGCTTGTAGCAAAGGTAGATGCAACGGATCCTGATGGTGATGCGCTAACTTATGTTTGGAACTTAGGAAAGGGTATTAAAAAAACTACTACCTCTCCAGAACTACAATATACATTTGCAAAAGCAGGTGAATATGCAATTAGCGTTCAGGTAATTGATAAAGATAAAGCGTCTTCAAAAAGTAACACTGTAATAGTATATGCAGGGAACGAAGAACCTAAAGTTGATATCACTTTAACCGGAAACAAGAGCTTTTATTTCCCGGGTAAACCAATCAATTATCAGGTATCGGTTTCGGACAAAGGCGCGGCTGTAAATAAAAGCAGAATCTATGTATCAAATACTTATACTGAAGGATTGGATATGGCTGGAGCTAAATTAGGCCATCAGCAGGCTGCACAGTCGCTTCTTGGTAAGGCAATAATGCTAAAAGCAGATTGCAGTACCTGCCATAAAATCTCTACAAAATCAATTGGCCCGGCATTTACTGCGGTGTCTTCTAAAT
>NZ_JBFTNT010000531.1:0-1364 GCF_056397585.1 Pedobacter sp. 05L430
CCTATAAAGTACATTTAAATATGATGTATGGTTCTAAATTGCCGGTAGGAGCACCTCTTACACGTCGTTATTCTGATAATTTTAATATCCCTGCTTATAAGCGTGTGGATATTGGATTTTCTAAAGATTTTTTAGACGATGCCGGACTAAAAAAACCGAGGTTACTGGATAAATATTTTAGTTCGTTTTCTGCTCATTTAGAGGTATTTAATTTGTTAAATATTAACAATACGGTTTCATATTTATGGCTTAAGGATGTAGATAACGTACAATATGCTATTCCTAATTATTTAACTGGCAGGCAACTAAATTTGAAATTGATTATAAAGTTCAAGAATTCGAAATAATAAATAATATAAAACTGTTACATTTACAAGCATTAAAAATCACTATAAAAATGAGACACAATTTCGGCGCAKGCCCCTGTATTTTACCTCAGGAAGTATTTAAGCAAGCAGCACAAGCAGTTCTAGATTTTAAGGATGGTTTATCCATTCTGGAGATCTCTCATCGCACATCTGAATTTGAAGGTGTGGTAGCAGAAACAGAAAAATTAGTTAAGGAATTATTAAATGTACCTTCCGGATATTCTGTTTTATTTTTACAAGGCGGTGCTAGTTTGCAGTTTGCAATGGTTCCAATGAACTTATTACCTGAAGGAAAAACTGCCAGTTATCTGGAAACAGGCGTTTGGGCAAACAAGGCTATTAAAGAAGTATCTACTTTTGGTAAAGCAAACATTGTTGCTTCTTCAAAAGAATCAAACTTTACCTTTATTCCTAAAGATTATAGTATTCCAGAAGACAGTGCTTATTTCCACTTCACTTCTAACAATACTATTTACGGAACAGAAATGTTCAGCGTACCTAAAACCAGTATCCCTGTAGTTTGCGATATGTCTTCGGATATCATGAGCAGGGTTATTGATGTTTCCCAATATGATTTGATCTATGCAGGAGCTCAAAAAAATATCGGTCCGGCTGGTTTAACAGTAGTAATTGTTAAAGATGAGATCTTAGGTAAATCAGGCAGAAAGGTACCTTCTATGCTTGACTATAAAGTGCATATCGATGGTGGTTCTATGTATAACACTCCTCCGGTATTTTCTATATATGTAGCGATGCTTAACTTAAGATGGTTAAAATCTAAAGGAGGCGTTGCTGAAATTGAAAAAGAAAATATAGCAAAAGCCAGAGCTTTATATACTGAGATTGACAGAAACCCTTTGTTTAAAGGAACTTGTGCTGTTGAAGATCGCTCTAGAATGAATGTTTGTTTTGTAATGGAAAACCCAGAGCTTGAAAAACCATTCTTGAAATATGCTGAAGAAAATGGAATTGAAGGTATTAAAGGACATAGAAGTG
>NZ_JBFTNT010000532.1:0-1355 GCF_056397585.1 Pedobacter sp. 05L430
CCTCTGGTTCCCGAAATCAACATTCCGTAAAAAGATAATCCGGCAGCAATCAGGGCAAGTACCCTTTTCCATGATTTGAACGGAGCTATTGCAAGCACAATAGCAATCAGCACAAAAGATGCCTGCGAAGCACCAAACTGTCCGGAATCACTATAAAAAGAAAACGCTCTTAATCTTCCCCACAACAAATGGGTAACCGCCCCTCCTTCATTTAAAAACCTTTGTTCACCTGGCGACAAGCCAATATGTATCTGCTTAATACCATTCAAAGTTGCCATTAACGACAAGGCAATCAACAATATCAACACCCTGTTTAATTTCTTTTCAGAATCAAACAATAGAAATACCAGGGGGATGATCAGTATAGGAAACAGCGCAGTACTTCTTATCTCCTGTAACCAACCCATCACACTGGCACCGGCAGGATTTATGATCTCAACTACACTAATGATAAACCACATCAGCATTAGTTTGGTCAGCGGGTTATTTAAACGTGTCCAGTCATACCGTTTGTGCTGAATGATCACAGTTATCCAGGTTAGCAATAAAAAAATCTCTATTCCTATACCATAGGCAATGCCACCAACTTCACGCGATAAGATCCCAAATAGAAAGCAATAAACTATCAACACAAGAAGCCCTACAGAGGGCTCCTTAAAAAGACAGATCATAAAAACAACAAATAGTGCTGCCACAATTACCAGTACCGGCCCTATGGGCCCCAGATACGTCAGCAAACTAACTCCTAAAGCAACCAATATCCCCAAAACCGACAAAATAATTGTACGTCGTGTTTGTGATAAGGATGATAAATACTGGTACATAGGTTGTTATTATTTCACTTTGTTAAGAACCCAACCAATAAATCCAGGTTGCCCCTTAATATATGTCAACAGCTCTTTTTGAGGGTCTGATATAGATCTGCCAGATTCAAAAACAGCTAAGTTTAGCTCAGTAAAAAGCAACCACTCTTTGGCTTTGTTAATGTCCTTAAGCCCGTTAACATCTATAATAATCACATCAAACTCGTCTTTTAAAACCTGAAAGCCTTTTCTTAAACTTGTGGTACTCTGGCTCTCCAGTAAAGAAGAATTCGCATCATTCTTATTCAAAATTGTAATCAGATCTTCTGTCTGAATTTCACGTTTCACTAAAAAGGTCTCAAAATCCTGGTTTATGGCCAACGCTTTTGAATCCGATATTACTTTTTTTGTCTCCCCGCCAATTAGCAGCACTTTTTCTCCCATCATCGCAAAACCATAGGCCAAACTGCCCGACAGAAAGGATTTGCCCTCATTGCTGTCAAGACTTGTAATCCCCAATATTTTGGCATTGTTCTTTTTCAAGGCGTCAGA
>NZ_JBFTNT010000533.1:0-1349 GCF_056397585.1 Pedobacter sp. 05L430
TTCTAATACTGAACAAATTGAATAAACATACCAATTTGAATAATGGTTAAATTAGTTCTAGTGCTTTTTAAAGCATCAGGCATACCCTGAAAGGCCTTTAACGAGTAAGGAAATTTAYCTTATTGTAAACAAGTATGAAAAAGTTAGAACTAAACAATTTAGGTGTTCAAGAAATGAACTCTGTTGAAATGACAAAAACTGATGGTGGCGGCATAGTATGGAGCTCTTTAGGTGCTTTATTAGGTAATGTTACTACTACTGTAAACGCTGTTCTTGGTGATACAACACAATTTTTATCTAAGCAACTAGCAACTGTTTTCAGTTTTATCCGTACTCTATAGGGGAGTTAGATTTGAAGGCCGGATGATTGAATGTACTCATTGAATTGTCCGGTCTTTTTTTTGCCCATAAATATCTAAATATTATTGCTGAACTGTAGAATTAAAGTAACTCATTTTAGTTATATTAGTAATGCAATACTTATGAGGACTTTATCTTTTCTGATCCTTCTGTTGGTCATTACCGGCTGCGACTTTAAAAATAAGTCTGCTGATACGCACACGATAGCCCCTATTGAAGGCAGCAAAAATCAATATATAACCACAAAGGAATATACAGGTGTAATCTTTGCTCCAGATACTTCGGCCAATGCCGATGAGGGCAGTGTCCAGTTTATGCCAACTGCTGAGGATATTGAAAACGCAGAGCGCATCTTCAAAATGTGCCTAAAAACAAGTAAAATCGATAAAGATGGTGTCATTGTAGATTCTACCAGAATCCAGGCACCGTCAGGGTATTTCAGACAATATCTTGGATACAAAAATAAAAACGGCGAAAAGGTTATTCTTTTAAACTGTTTTATTAAAAGTGCTGTGAGTAAAGATGAAACCTGGAAGAAAGAAATCATCGCATTTAAAGATGGTGGAAACAATTATTTCAGCGTACATATTAACCTTGCTACAAATGATTGCTTCAACTTCTTTGTTAACGGAGGTGCCTGATTATACTGTCGTTACGTTTGCGAAGCCCTCACCCACTTTTGATCAATATATTCAATTAAAAAGAAGCTAAGCACAATAAAACCCAGTATGTACCTGCCAAGTTTAATCATAGCAAGTAAGCTTACGGTTAGTTGCGGATTAAACAGCGACAATAAAGTAAGCGAAAGTGCTACAATACCGAGAATAGCCATAAAAACAAGCGCATAAGTTTTAATACCGAATGGCTTAACTTTTTGGGCAAAAACTTTCCTGGTAACCATTGTTGCAAAACCATAAGGCAAACTGCTTACAGGTTCACTTTTCAGTGCAGTTGCCAATAATTCATCCAGCTTCTGATCCCTTTTGTCC
>NZ_JBFTNT010000534.1:0-1347 GCF_056397585.1 Pedobacter sp. 05L430
ACATAAACCTGAGGCTGTTCACATACTCTACGTAAAAAAGCGAAAGAAACAACACAGAAAAAGTAATAACACTATACAATTTAGTATGTGTAAAAAACAACATTGCTATGAGCACGCCCAATAATAAATTACTTACAGACAGGCTAAACCTCTCCAGATTATTTTTCGGAAAGCGTGCATTCAAAACCACATAAATATTTAACCCGGCAAAGGCTAATATAAATTGAAACAAGACCTCTTCAATTGGCAATTGAAGAATATGAGCTCCAACAGTATACTCATCATTAAATATGGATACTTTGAATTGATTAAAGATCAATGCAACAACTGAAAAAAACAGTCCGGAAACCAATACTGCAGGAATCATTGGCTTCCAACTCCTGATTGGATTGGCCTTTTTATCCAAAGTCAACAAAAATGATAAAAGAAGCAGCGCCAGATTGATCAATAAATAGTAATAATTCATGTATAGAAATAAATTCAGCTCAAAAATATGATTTTGACCCAGTTAAACAACCTTATCTCCTATCTATATATTCTAAGAATTAATTGTTTGCCCAATAAAACTTTTTAAGTTAATTTTAAGTAACCAAAACAAATAAAAATGAAAATAATTAAAGTTTTAGCGGGCATTATTGTAGTAATTATTGCCCTCTTCTTTATCATTGGTTTCTTCCTTCCTAAAACTTACAGCGTAAGCAGATCCATTGAAATTAACAAACCCGACAGTATAGCTTATCAGAAAATGCTAAATTTTAATGATTTCGGCTTATGGAATCCATGGATGCAAATGGATAAGGCAGCAAAACATACAGTAACAGGCGATGGTGTTTCTGTTGGGTCTAAGTTTAACTGGGAAGGAAAAGAGGTTGGAACCGGAAGTATCACAATTGAAAAGCTTAATCCAAACAAGCAGATCGACGAAAAACTGGAATTCATTAAACCTTTCCAAAGTACAGCAATTACATCATTCTATTTTGAGCCCACAGCTAATGGCGGCACAAAGGTAACTTGGGACTTTAGAGGTGAAAATACATCGATCTTCTCAAGATGGATGTCACTGGCATATGATTCTATGATCGGAAAAGATTATGAAAAAGGCTTAGCAAACTTAAAGGCCTTTGTAGAAAAGTAAATTTGATCCATAAAAAAGGGCGCATAAATGCCACGAATGGTCGGAAGATTAACTCTTCCGACTTTTTTTTATTTTTAGGCAAGCTTAATTTTGTTTCAACTATCTGATTATCAATTATTTATTTGCAATTCTCGTTGGTTTTAAGTATATTAAATGCTGTAAATCAATAAGATATGGCTATTTTTAAAGATCATAATATCACTGTAAAACAA
>NZ_JBFTNT010000535.1:0-1347 GCF_056397585.1 Pedobacter sp. 05L430
CTGTAAGTGTTTTATTAATAAATAAGCTCAGCACATCTATATATCCTTTGCGTGTAAATTTCTGCTCTATACTTTTTTGGGTTACTTTGAGTAATTCGGCCTTAAGGATATTCAAACTGCTTTTAAAGGCCGTTCCATTAGCTATAGTAGCTTTTGCGCGATCGATGCCAAGCTGAATATCTTTTTGAAGTAATTCATTTTGTTTTAGTTGGGCATCTATTAACAATACGCCAAAGAACAACTGATTTACTCGTTCTTTCAATTTGTATAGCTCAATCTCAAGTTTCTGAGTTTCAACCGAGGCATTAATGCCAATCGCTTCTTTTTGTTGTCTGATAACCCCACCATCAAATAGGACTTGAGTTCCTTCGGCACTTAAACGATATTGGTCTTTACTGAGTTGAGGAATATTCGTTCCTGGAATTTGAATTGGAATCTTTGTTACATCAGACTGGTAACTGGCCAGTCCGCTAATATTAAATTGTGGAAGATACCCTTTTGCAGCGTTTTCAATAGAGTAGGCTGCAGTTTTTGAAATCAATTCCGACTGCCTTACCAATGGATAATTCTGGCGGGTCAGATTGTAGCATTCTTCAATTGAAAGCTTTTCCTGGCTTTGCACATTCGTTTGGTAAAACACAAAACAAATGATGGTGGTGAAAAATATAGATTTCATTTCTACTGTTTATTTATTTGTTTTAATCATTTGATTAATCTCTGAACAAAAAATTTTAATGGGTTTTTAGCATCGCATCAATCCAAACAGGAATCATTTTTTTTCTTTCTTCAACCATTTTATCAAAATCTTCTTGTTTTAATTCTCCTATAATTTTAAGTAGGGGACTGGCTACAAAAGGGAAAACCGTTAAACTGATAATGTTTATAATAAAATGCAGGGGATTAGCTTTACTATTTAGGGCTTCGTTTAACTGCTGATAAAAATGAGATTTAAGCAGAATCTCTTTAACATTCATATTTGTAGCCAGTTTTTCGGGGTTAGCTTTTATTTCACTTAAAATGAATAATGGCATGTCTGGTTGCTCTCTTAATAAATTGATATAGTTTTCGGCAACCAGTGAAATCTTTTCTGTTAGGCTAAATGCCTCATTATTCAATAGTCCTCTTATCCCCATTAAAAACTGCTGTATGTTCTCCATCATTACAATATCAAACAACTTCTCTTTACTTCTGAAATAGTAATTCAGCAACGCAAGGTTTATACCGGCTTCTTCAGCAATATCCCTTGTACGAGTACCAGAGTAACCTTTTTTTGTAAAAACAATATTTGCTGCTGCTTTAATCTTTTCTTCAGTGCTGCTGTCGGCTTCTATCTTTGTTTTCTTACTC
>NZ_JBFTNT010000536.1:0-1347 GCF_056397585.1 Pedobacter sp. 05L430
CGTCCTTTAGATTTGACCAGTGGTCTAGAACCTAAAAAACAATTGTTATTAAGTGTTACGCTTAATTCCTCAGCTATACAGAATTTTGTAGGAATAATGCCTAACCACGGCAGCGGCGAATTATCAAGTCGTCAAGGTTTTTATGCCTATGAGATGATGCAATCCGCTGCCGTGTTTTCCCTTAGTGGCCATATAACAATTAGGGTAATACCCATTATTAAGGACTTGGACCGATGGGGCAAAACTGTTAGGTCTTGCTACAAAATTATAATTTAATACTATGAAAGCGAATAGCAAATTTTTCATTGGCATTGATGTTTCAAAACCCTTCTTCGATGCTTCCCTGATGGCCGTTACTGATCATCAAAAACGAGGTATTGAAACAGCCCGTTTTGACAACACTTTAGAAGGGCTCAAAGCCTTCGGAAAATGGCTTAAAAGTTTTAAAGTAGCTATGGATCCGAACACCTTAGTGGTAATCGAAAACACCGGGATCTACCACCGATTGATCTGGTCTTTTTGCAACAAAAAAGGCTTGCCTTTGCATATTGGTAATGCTGCTCATATCAAATGGAGCTTTGGTATTACCAGAGGCAAAAATGACAAGATAGACAGCATTCGTTTGTGTAAATATGCCTGTAAAGAATCGGACACGTTAAAAGTTTCATCGGCGTTAAACCCTGTTTTGATGCAATTGAAAGACTTTATGACCTCCAGAACAAGACTGCTCTCACAAATCAATAGTAATAAACAGTATATCAAAGAACTCAAAAACATTAATGATCCTATGGTTCAAAAAGCAGTAGAGAAAGCACACCTGGCAGCGATCGAAGGTATTGCCGGATCCATAAAGGAGATCGAAGCACTGATCAGTAAAATCATAGCCGAAAATCCGGAGTTAAAGAACAACTACGATTTGCTGATTACCGTGCCTGGCATTGGTCACCTAACTGCTGTTTATTTGATCTGTTGCACTACCAATTTTTCTGCTAAGATCAGTGGTAAGCAACTCGCCTGTTACGCTGGTGTTGTACCTTTTGAACATAGCAGTGGCATCAGCATAAAGGGACGCAACCGAGTGCATCATATGGCTAATAAGGAACTCAAAAAACTATTCCATCTCAGTGCATTATCAGTCATACAATACTACCCTGAATTCAGAACCTATTATAACCGTAAAAAGGAAGAAGGAAAACATCCCATGAGCATCTTAAATGCAATAAGAAATAAGATTGCCCTAAGAGTGGTTGCAGTGGTAAGTCATCAGAAACCTTATGTCAGTAATCAATTAATTGCGGCATAAATTATATTAAAAAATACTTGCATGAGTCATAACAATCATCTCGA
>NZ_JBFTNT010000537.1:0-1345 GCF_056397585.1 Pedobacter sp. 05L430
GTTAAACCGTATGTTAAACCGTATTCTTTTAATAATTTACGTACCTGATTGGTATCATAATGTTCAGGACTCCCTGCAATTTCAAGTTTGTTGTAGCCTAGACTAGATGCTCTGCGAATGGTTGTTTCTATCGTTTCGGATCGCATCCAGTTATGTATCGAAAGTTCCATAAAGTATTAGGTAATGTAATGTTTGGTTAAAAAGTAGATTAAAATCGTGTTATTATTCTCTGTATGGCACATTCATTTCGATTTTTCCCGCCCATTTTTTTGGAACAGGTTTATCTAATGTCCAGTGAACAGCATTTATGACAAGTCTTTGGAAACCTTCTTCATTAAAATCTGCAGGATGGCCAAGTGTGGTCATAAAAGTGTTACCTCCTGCAGCTGTTTTCCAGGTCCAGGCAACAGGGTTGTCTACTGCCGCTTTGTCCGGATTTACAGATTTACCCATTAATAACCATGTTGATCCTTTTACCGGATAATGCGGCAAAACATGGTATAGCCACGAGGCAACATGGAAATTATTTGGCACACCCGTTAAAATAGGGTGTTTTGCCTGTGCAGGAATAACCGAAACATCCGTGGTAGATTTGTGTCCGTAATGTGTATGTCCGCCTTTACCCCATCCCGGAGGCGCACCCAATGCAAATTCGCCAAAAGCATTCCACTTCTCAAGAGGGTGCCCTGCCGGATAATTGAATGCATGTGTGGTTGTTCTGAAGCCCATTACTGGCTTGCCCGATTTTAAATAATCGTCAATGTATTTTACCTGATCTTCAGGCAACCGTCTCCATCGTAGATAGAACACGGCCAGATCAGCGTCTTTTAATGCTTCCAGGCCGGGAATGTTTTCTTCTGATTTATAATCAGGTGAGGATTTAAGAACGATCGTACGCATTCCGTAATTCTTTTCCAGTTCTGCCGCTATAAGTGGCATAGTGGCTTCACTACTGTATTCATGATCACCGGTTACAAATACAACCAAAGGCTTTTTTGATTTCTGTTTTTTGGTTTGACCAAAAGAATGGAGTGAATTGAATAGCAATATGCTTGTCGCAATTAAACATATAATGCCCCTAAGATTTTTCATTGTGGTTCTACTTTTATTTGGTCAGCTAGATGAATTAAAAAAATAAAGCTCCGAAGAGCAATTTATTTAAGAGTTAATCAAAAATATGATTATTAAAATAAAAACCAAGTTAAAAGGCACGAATAGTCTGTCACAACTTCGTGCCCAATCAGTCTATTTACGTCGGCTTTTTTAAATAAGAGATAAAAATATCAGAATTATTTTATTTTCATATTTTTACGAAAAATTAATAGCCCTTAAAATTATTATCTAC
>NZ_JBFTNT010000538.1:0-1338 GCF_056397585.1 Pedobacter sp. 05L430
AAATACGCCAGCCTACAGACACGCCAGGAAAAAATCCGAAACGACTGCCAGAACGATAAAGAAATGAACCATCATATCTGCCAACGGCTTCAATAAGGTATTTTTTCTTATAATCGTAATTTAACCTCATGGCATATCCTTCAAAAGCCTCTTCATAATGTGAATCACCTATGTAATCCAAATCAGCAAATACCTGTGTAGGAATAATATTGTTTGGCGGAACAGAGTGTAATGCCAGGTAATCATTAGTAGCATCTTTGCGTTCAAAAGCAACTAAAGCCGCTATGGAATGATCTTTTATTTGCTTGGTATAGTTTAATTGAAACTGTGCAAACGTGGCTACGATATTTCTTTTATGCCTTTCTCTCCATGGGTTTTGGTTGCCATATAATGCACCATTTGGGGCTCTGTCATTGTAGGTATCAGTAGCCGCATCATAAATATATGCAGGATAGGTATATTCAAACCCATCAAAGTCTTCATTACTATAATCATATGAATACAATGCCTTTGCAGTTAAGCCAAAACCAAATTCGTACTGTGCATTTAATTTCGCACCGGCTCCTCGGGTAATGTTGTCAATATAACCGGTTATATCCTTTGAATAAGTTGCCGGGTTAACGTTTACATTGTGCGTTTGGTTAATATACAAAGGGTTGTTGTTAGCATAGGCGGTTTCTGTAGGCCACATACTGCCAATACTAAGTAAAGGGTTAAAGTAATCGTCCAATCCCGGAACCCCTACATTATGCCTGTTTTCTATCCTGCCACTAATTTGGGCACCAACGGTAAAACCTTTTAAGACAGTACTGGAAATATTAGCCTGAAGGTTTGTGCGGTTAAAATTGAAATCTTTAAGTGCAGCTTCCTGATTAATATGACCCAGGGATAAATAATAGGTGGATTTATCAGAGCCGCCTGAAGCATTTGCTGTTATAAATTGTTGCGGAACGTTGTCCCTTACAATAAAAGCATAATAATCGTTATTTTGATAGCCGGGTTCTGTTCCTGCTTCCCATTTGGCCAATTCTTGTGGAGAATAGAGGTCTGCCGGATTACGGCCAAGATTTTGTTCAGATTCTAAACGGCCTCTTACGTATTGTCCTGCATTTCCAGGATATGGATAACGGGAGAAATTTTGAAAACCATAATAGCTGGAAAGTCCGAAGGAAGGCTTATCACCTCTTCTTCCCTTTTTAGTCGTTACCAATACCACACCATTTCCCGCCGCCAAACCATATATAGAAGCAGAGGCATCTTTAAGCACCGTTATGCTCTCAATATCATCTATTCCTAGCTGGTTAAATGCATTAACCCCAGAAATACCTGTATTAAAGC
>NZ_JBFTNT010000539.1:0-1313 GCF_056397585.1 Pedobacter sp. 05L430
GTCGAGATGATCTAAGGTGAATCCCTCGCCTCCTGGTGCTGCACGCTTAACTTTTTGATGTGTTTTACCTGCAAAAGCGGCGTAAATTTCCCAACGTCCAGATGTTGGAGACCAGTTTAGTAGTTTGCTGACTTGTACAAGAGGAAAGAGATTCAATACCTCTCCGCTTTCGCCATAAGCCGTTAAGGCTTGCAGTTCTGCAAGGTCCTGTCCATCTTCTTTAACCGTAATCGGCTCATTTAGCTTTTCTCCTGCATTTAAGGTGAACTTACGGGTAATGAGTTTTGTAGCTGCATTTTCAGGCTTTATGTGGGGTCCTCCGAAAGGCCAGCCAGTACCGGTATTCATATCTACTTCCATTCCCAGTGAATTTGCTCTGGTAACTGTGAAATGAAGTGCTGATAGCCATTCAGGGGAAAGAAAATTGATATACTTGTTCTCATATCCCACTGCTCCGTAAATAGGCGTAATTTCTACACCTCCAAGTCCTGCCTGACTATACTGTTGCAAAACCAATTCAAGATCTTTATCGTTTACTGCATTCCCCATCCACCACCATCTTGTCCATGGTTTCATTTGATTTTCTATAATGGGCCAACCGGCAGGTTTTTCAATTCCAGAAGTTTGGGCGTCTGCAAGATTGAAATTCAGCGAATATAAAAAAGTAAAAAGAATAAATATTTTGGTTTGCATTTGATGGTAATTTGATTAAAAAACTTGTTAAAAAAAACATTTATTCCAAAACTCTTTATCTATGCCTCCAGTAATTACACTTCGTTAAAGTAAAAATTTTACACAAAATCATCAAAATAACTGGTTTCTTTTGTCACATATCCATAAGTTTGGTTAACCAAAGAATATACCTTAATGATGAGAACACAGATCAATGCAGTTACTATTGCAGCTCAAGACTTGCTTAAACTTAAAACATTTTACATAGATACTTTTGGCTGGGAAATCCAGTCTGAAAGCACGGATATTGTTATGTTTAGGCTCAAGCATGGTTTGTTGCTAAGCATTTACCAAGCGGAAGACCATGCTCGTTATTTAGGTAGTGAACCAGTTACAACGGAAATCCTACCTAAAGTTTACCTAACTATCTATACCGGATCTTTAAAAGAAACAGATGAGCTGTTTATGGAGCTGGAAAGTAAACAAGTTAATATTATTAAAAAACCAGCAAAAGTATTTTGGGGTGGGTATGCTGGAATAATAGCCGACCCGGAGCACAATTACTGGGAGATTTGCTTTAACCCATTCATTTAATAGTGGCGTCATTATTAACTTTAATGATATACTCAATATTTTATGGG
>NZ_JBFTNT010000540.1:0-1301 GCF_056397585.1 Pedobacter sp. 05L430
TTCTTAGACGATACAGGATCCGGGTCAAACTGAAGTACCAACGGCAAATCTCCCCATATACGAACCATATAAAAATAGGTGTAGGCACGAATAAAATAAGCCTCTCCAATAATCTTCCTTTTATCAGCAGGTGTCTTAAATACATTATCAGGCATTTTACCTACTTTTTCGATTACGGTATTTGCTTGTGTTATTGTTTTATAAAAGGGAGTCCAGGTTTGGAAATCATCCAGATAATCACCTCTAAAATCATTAACATTTAATCCTGTTCCATAATACTGGTCTCCTTTAACAAGGAAATTTAATGCATAATCACCTCCCTCGGTAAAAACTCCCGCGGTAAAATCGCCAAACACAAAATTTGACATACCTTGTCCGCCAAGAGTAAGCGACTTACGCAATAAGGAATAGGCCCCCATTAAGCCAGAAGTTGCATCATCCTGAGTTTTCCAATACACTCCTTCATATACCGAACCTTCAGGTTTTAAGTCTAATAATTTTTTGCAGGAAAATAGTCCTGTGCAAAGCATTCCTCCTAAAAGAAAAATACTTAATGCTCTATATTTTGATAAAATCATGATCTATGTTCTAATTATTAATTATTTATTTAAAGCCGCTTAAAAAGATGCCTGAATACCAAAGGTGAATTTTCTAGGTACCGGATAACTATCTCCTGTATATATTCCCAGCTCATTCACTGCTTCAACATCCGGTAATGTTGATTTCTGGAAAGAGTAAACATTATCTATGATGGTATAAACCTGCAAGCGTTTCATTTTTAATTTTTCCAGCAACTTGGTCGGAACATTATAAGCTAAATTGATGTATTTAATTTTCGCATAAGATCCATCTTCCATATAGGCTGAAGAGAAATTATTAAACTGATAATAATAATCACCGTAAGGATTTAAGTCGGCGTAGGTAGCCTTATCGCCCGGTTTACGCCATATAGGCAATTTATCCAGATTGATAAGCCCAGTGTTTGGGAAGCTTCCAAGTTGTTTATATTGATCAAGTAAACTTGAGATATAAGTGTTATACACCTCTCTGCCTAATAAGAAGGTTGTAAAAACTTCAAGAGAGAAATTTTTATAAGTAAAGGTATTGCTTAAACCACCTGTAATTCTTGGATTCGGATTACCAACCCTTACTTTATCAAAATGATCCCATACATCATAGTCAAAGTTTTGATCTATCCATCTGTATGAGCCAGGTTTTGCAGTCTGCGATCCGTTCCAATAAGTAATCAGATCTCCAGTGCGCGGATCAAAAGGGATTTCATTTTTATCTGTATATACCCC
>NZ_JBFTNT010000541.1:0-1289 GCF_056397585.1 Pedobacter sp. 05L430
TTCATGTTCCTCATCAATTAAGGGCAATTGTTCAAGTATTGGAACCCCTAGTGATTTTAATAGCTTTTCTGTTTTGAATTTCCTGTCTAATGCTGTCATGGGTATAGCTTAATTTAAAAGCCTGCCTTTGGATATTGAGGAGTTCTAATATATTGATTTATCCACAAATTGCTATTAGAAAATATCTACTTATCTTTAAGAAAACCAAATTGAATATTCTGGGACAGGTTATTAAGTTAATTAATTATAGTTCCGAAGGCAAATTGCTATACTCTGAATCATTTAAATATGATGAACAGAAAGTATTGTTAAAATTTACCCATACTGTACCTGATTCAACTAATAAGAGCTATCAGGCTATTTATTCTTCAGATGTTAAAGGAAAGCGTTTGAGCGAGCGGGTATATGCACCCAATGGTTACATACTTTATACGAGTAAATTCGCATATGATTCTGAAAATCAGTTAATGGAGGAGGTGAGCTATAATTATAGCGGTGCTTTTGACTTTAAAAAGAACTTCAAATATGTTTATGATAAAACAGGCAACTGGACTTCATTGGTTAACAAGAATAAGACCAGCTCTTACCTTACTATCAGGGAAATTCAGTATAATTAACTCTCTGGTTATTGTTTTACATCGTTGGATTTTGCAGATAAATGCTCCATTGCTGTATTGGTGAATCCTTTTTCTTTGCTAATACAATGGCTGAGTTGGTGCCCCCTTCAGGATCGACAGGGGTAAGGTATAAATCGGTAGCTTTCAATCTGATCAGGTAGATGTCTTTTTTCACTTTAATAAACTCATATTGCTGATTCTTGGCATCTGCAACAAGAGGCTGTTCCTCCATAACCACAGCATCCTTTGCTTCGCCGAGTGGCTGAAAAGTCTTTTTGGTAAACAGATTTTTGAGCTGATAAGTATTTTCCCCGGTATTTTGAAAATCCCAGGTCATGCATTTCCAGTTTTGAGGATCATAGGCAACCAAGGGAGTTCCGTTTTTGCCACTGGCATCCTTAACGCGAAGCAACATTCCTGTTTTAACATTCTTGATGGCGTAAGTGCCTTTTATTTCCTGTGCGTACGATGCACAGGTAAATAGAAATATCAGATAAAAGATAGATGTGATAAGCTTCATATCAAGTTATTTACATTATAAATGTACTTATTATTTTACCTTTAACCAGTAGCGTTTTACACCTTRCCATCGTTTTAGTGTAAAAACCAAATTAACAGCTTTATGAAAAAATTTCTATTCGTTTGCGCGATACTATTTATCGCTAATCTAGG
>NZ_JBFTNT010000542.1:0-1242 GCF_056397585.1 Pedobacter sp. 05L430
GAAAGACCTTTACGAAGCTCCCGACTATTATTTACTTGATGAATTGCTTTCTGAAGAACATAAACTGATCCGGGCCACTGCAAGAGATTGGGTTAAGAAAGAAGTGAGCCCCATTATTGAAGATTATGCCCAAAAAGCGGAATTCCCTAAACAAATCATCAAGGGGTTGGGAGAAATAGGTGCCTTTGGTCCTACTATTCCTGTTGAATATGGCGGTTCCGGACTTGATTATACGGCTTACGGTATCATCATGCAGGAATTAGAACGTGGAGATTCGGGCATCAGGTCTACCGCTTCTGTGCAGGGTTCTTTGGTAATGTATCCTATTTTTGCTTACGGAACTGAAGAACAACGCAAGAAGTACTTGCCTAAGCTTGCTACTGGTGAATTGATGGGCTGCTTCGGATTAACAGAGCCGGATCATGGATCTAATCCTGGTGGAATGGTAACCAATATTAAAGATAATGGAAGCCACTATTTACTTAATGGTGCAAAAATGTGGATCTCTAATGCTCCCTTTGCAGATATTGCAGTTGTTTGGGCTAAGGATGAATCAGGGAAAATCAGAGGATTGGTTGTGGAGCGCGGTATGGAAGGTTTTACAACTCCGGAAACACATGGAAAATGGAGTTTGCGGGCTTCAGCTACAGGTGAATTGGTATTTGATAATGTTAAGGTACCTAAAGAAAATATTTTCCCGGAAATAAGTGGACTTAAAGGGCCTTTGGGTTGTTTAAATCAGGCGCGTTATGGTATTGCATGGGGAGCACTGGGTGCTGCTATGGATTGCTATGATACCGCTTTACGCTATGCTAAAGAACGTGTTCAGTTTGGTAAACCTATTGCTGGCTTTCAATTGCAGCAAAAGAAGTTAGCTGAAATGATTACTGAGATTACGAAAGGCCAGTTACTGGTATGGCGCTTAGGGGTATTGAAAAGCGAAAACAGAGCGACTGCTGAGCAAATTTCTATGGCAAAAAGAAATAGTGTAGAGGTTGCGCTGGACATTGCACGTAACGCCAGACAAATGCTTGGTGGTATGGGGATTACCGGAGAATATTCAATTATGAGGCATATGATGAATCTGGAATCTGTAGTTACATATGAGGGAACACATGATATTCACCTATTAATTACAGGAATGGATGTAACAGGCATAAATGCCTTTAAATAATTTATAAACAGCGGAAATCAATAATCTATTAATGAAGACATTTAAGAAATATACTTACTTACAAGCCC
>NZ_JBFTNT010000543.1:0-1231 GCF_056397585.1 Pedobacter sp. 05L430
AACCTGGGCCACTACAATGACTGATCAAAAGATTCCATTGGATTATTCTTTAGATCAGATTGAGAAATTACTTGATAAGAACCTGTTTTTCAGAATCAACAGGAAACTGATTATTCATATTGATGCGATAAAAAAAATTACTACCTATTATAATAGCAGGTTTATTTTGCAGTTGTCGCCCGCTGTTGAGGTTGAGGCCATTATAAGCAGGGAAAGGGTAAACGGTTTTAAGGCCTGGCTTGAAGGACAAACCATTTCGTCGTAGTATTCGATTTAGCCCTTATTAACCAGCATCCCCAACAGCTTAATTTTCTTTTCCACTTCGTCGCTCCATTGAAGACTAAAACCTAACCTTAAGCAATTGTCGAATTGTTGTTTTAAACTAAACATTCGGCCTGGAGCAATACTTACGTTGTGTTTTATTGCACGTTCATACAAATCAAGTGTACTAACATCTTTATTCAGCTCTACCCATAAGAAATATCCTCCATCAGGTCTGCTTACCCGTGTGTTTTCGGGGAAATAATTGGCTATAGCGCTGCTATACTTCAGGCTGTTGTTATAAAGTATCTGGCGTATTTTTCTTAAATGATTCTCGTAACGTCCATTCTTTAGAAAATCTGCAACAACTTCTGATGTGATTGTGGTAGACGAAAGTGCGTGACTCGATTTTAACTTCATCACCTTGTCTTTAAACTTTCCTGGGGCAACCCAGCCTACTCTATAACCGGGCGCAAGTGTTTTAGATACAGAATTACAATAAAGCACTAATCCACTTTCGTCGTATGTTTTGCAGGTGGTTGGCCTGTTGGCTCCAAAATAAAGATCGCCATAAAGATCGTCTTCAATTAAAGGTACATTATAGTGCTCCAGTAATTTAACTACCTCTTTTTTATGCTCGGCAGGCATAGAAGAGCCGCAAGGGTTATTAAAGTTGCTAACCAATAGGCAAACCTTGATTTTGTTCGTCGTTAGCGCTTTTTTTAAAGCTTCAAGTTCTATGCCTGTAGTTGCATTTGTAGGGAGTTCCAGAACATTTAGCCCCATGGTTTGGGTGAGCTGAAGGATGCCAAAATAAGCAGGGCTTTCAATTGCTACCGTATCTCCCGGTTTTGTTGTGGCCAGTAAACAGTAAGCAACAGCGTTAATACAACCTGCGGTTGTTATAATATCTGTATCATCCAGATCGCCACCCCATGAAAGAGACCATTTGGCAACCTCTCTTCTAAGC
>NZ_JBFTNT010000544.1:0-1231 GCF_056397585.1 Pedobacter sp. 05L430
GCTAATGATCATGCAGGTAGCTTTCTCATCGGTAAATTTGGGGTTAAAAGTATAACCAAGTTTGGTAAAAAACTCCACAGATCTGTTAAGGTCCTTAATAGGGCTAATGATCATGCAGGTAGCTTTCTCATCGGTAAATTTGGGGTTAAAAGTATAACCAAGTTTGGTAAAAAACTCCACAGATCTGTTAAGGTCCTTAATAGGGAGGTTTACAAAAATTTGAGTTGCCATTATTTTTTTATTTAAGTTATACTCAAAGATACAGCAATGCCTTGCACGTTCAACTGTGCAATAATGACAAATTAAGGGGGGAAATACGACGTGCTAAACAACTAACAGATTTTCTAAAACCTCCCGTCATCCCGACGATACGAGAGATCCCCTGGTTCTCGGGATAACGCAGTTGTGATTTTACATTTAGTATCTTTGACAAAAAGCCACTTTTATTAAATCCTGAAACAACCAAAAAACTCAATATGTCTGCATATAAACGTCGCGATTTCTTAAAACTTTCTTCTTTATCGGCCCTGCCACTTATCGCATCGGCTGTTATGCCAGCAAATACATTTGCATCAGAAAAAGCAATACCATCAAAAGATAGCGAAGCAGTTTATTTTATTAACGATGGGATTTTTTATAAGCCAGAAGATTTTATAAATAAGCTACAAGAGATAAATACCGCTAATCCAATAGAAAGAGATAGTTATGCCGATGGTGGGACCATAGAAAAGCTTTTAAAGAAATTTGTAGAAATTACAGGAAAAGAAGCTGCTGTTTATTTGCCAACAGGCACCTTGGCTAACCAGCTGGCAATTAGTTTTTTATGTGGAAATAATACAAAAGCATTTGTGCAAGAAACCAGTCATGTTTATAGGGACGAAGGAGATGCCGCACAAACCTTGTTCAACAAAAGATTAATTCCGCTGGCCGAAGGAAAGGCACATTTCACCTTAGATGAACTCAAAAAAGCAATTAAATACCATAAAGATGGCGAAGCGTTTGTTGGCGAAGTTGGAGCTGTATCTATAGAAACACCTGTAAGAAGGTGCGATAACCAGGCTTTTCCATTAGAAGAGATAAAAAAGATTTCGGCTTATTGTAAAGAACAAGGCTATAAAATGCACCTTGATGGTGCCAGACTTCACATGGCAACAGCATTTACAAATGCAACGGTAAAAGAATATGCCAGGTATYTCGACACAGTTTACATGTGTTTGTATAAATATTTGGG
>NZ_JBFTNT010000545.1:0-1192 GCF_056397585.1 Pedobacter sp. 05L430
TCTCGATTTCTATGACAAAACCAAATCATTTTTATAGATGGTTTGGTTTTTTATTACAGCGAATATCCTATGGATGATTTTGTTTCTTACCGCATTTAAAACGCTCATCTTGTTCTTTCCCTCCTGAACTTTTCGTTTATAATATGTCCCCAGATCATTATTTAGCCTTATCGAACTCATTGCCGCAAGGTGGAGCAGGCTTTTCATCCCTTTATCTGCAAATACCGACACCCTGGGCCTATATCTTATTGAGGTTCCCGATTGATGGTCAAATGGCACCACTCCACAGTAACATGCCATTTTGCGTGGGTCGCTGATCGATGTAAAGCCCTCGGTCTTTGCAATCATCATCCATGAGACCACCTTTCCAACTCCTGGAACAGACCGTATAAGTTCCGCTTTGCACTTGAGTTCGCTATCCAGCATAATGTTCATTTCAATATCGGATTCAATCTTCTTTATCTGCACATCGATCGATTCAATGAGCTTTTTATTCAGTTTTAGCAGTTCTTTGTCCAACGCGATTGACTTCATCATCTTATAATCATGTTGCTGTCTGACAAAACTGCTTTTCATTGCTACCCTAGTTGCCCGCTCGGTTAGCAGAACTTTAAGCCTTCTTATCGATAACGATAACTGGCTCCATTGTTTAGTTCCTTGCTGGTTCTTTTCGATGTAGCTACAGATCCGAAGCGAATCAATCTTATCGTTCTTTCCTCGTGAGAGACCAAGGCTCTTCTTCAAGTGCAATGGTGAGAGCACATAAACGAATAGTTCTAGCTCGGCTAGAACCTCAAACAGGTTCCAGTTGTAGCGCCCGGTATTCTCCATAGCAACTACGGTTCCTACTGTTGTGTGCTTTTTAAAGAACAATCTAATGGGTTTTAGCTGGTTCTGAATGTTGAAATACTCAACCTTTCCATCAGTCTTTAAACAGATATCTAATGTTTTGCTGCTGATGTCGATTCCAATAAAAATCTTTTTCATAAATTTGTTTTAAGAATTGAAATGAGAATTCATCAGTTCGGCTCAAGTCCTTAATAATGGGTCATTAGCCCTAATTTCTATTTGAGTTCCTGATGAAAGGGAGGCAGAAGTCTAAATCGAGACATGAGTCCAAACTCTGACGAAAGGATAGTTTACTTCTGCTTCCTTCTCATTCTAAAAATAATCAAAACAAATCTAAAGGACG
>NZ_JBFTNT010000546.1:0-1176 GCF_056397585.1 Pedobacter sp. 05L430
AAGTTTAGATTTGTAGAATAATAAATTTATTTTGGAGGAGCACACTACGTCAAAAATTTTTCATGAAGAGTTTTATGAAACAGGAAAAGAACTGTATGCCAAATATGGTGCTGAACTTAGGACAATCAGTTCAAGAGAAAGTGCAGACTACGGGGCACGCAATTTTAAACTACCAGGAAAAACTATTGAATTTAGAGTCTCTAAAGTTACCCCTAAAAAAGTAGGTCAATTTGTTGCTATTTGGAGAAGAAATGAACAAGGTTTAACCCAGCCTTTTGAAGAAACAGACGAGATAGATTTTATGGTAATCAGCTCAAAAACTGAGCATAATTTTGGACTATTTGTTTTTCCAAAATCCATTCTTATTGGGCAGGGAATTATCACAAGCAAGAATAAAAACGGGAAACGAGGAATCAGAGTTTATCCGCCCTGGGACAAACCAACAAATAAACAGGCTCAAAAAACTCAAAGCTGGCAAATAAAGTATTTCGTCCAAAACTTGACGTAAATAGATCAGAGTCCTAGTAGGCGACATAGTTTTAAAATGATTATCTCATGGTTTACTACATCCCCAAAGTTCCATACATAATAATCATACACAGTGGTCTGAACTCATTACCCTCACGTTGTCAAAGATCGACAAGCTGATAAACACTGGTTTTAAGGCTTTTGTAAAAAACAACACACCTGTAAATGCGGCTTATAAATACAACTCAGACCATCCTTTTATTAAGCAAGGCGAGCATTTTTTGCTCAACTAACCTAAGTTGGTATATAGCAGAGGGCATGTAGTTACTCCCGATGGTATACAGATCTCATCAGCCGAAGGGAAGATTACTTTTACCTGGCTGCCACAAAAACAGTCAACATATTGCCAATTTACCGATCTGGCGAGTTTTCTGGTGTACAATCCAGAAAAGGAAAGGGCAGTTATTTCGCAGGGCAAAGTGAATAGGTATGCGCAAAACTTTGTAATGCAAATGCCTGCAGATCATCTGGGCGATACGGTGCATTGCTATATCAGCTTTGCCTCGGCCAATGGAAAGTTGCAGGGCGATAGTTTGTATGTAGGCGAGATAACGGTGGGGTAACGCTCTCTATTTCGCTATATATGATGGGCGCAAAAAGCATTAAAAGTTGCTGTAGTTACATAGCAACAAGGCATCCATATCGCAT
>NZ_JBFTNT010000547.1:0-1134 GCF_056397585.1 Pedobacter sp. 05L430
GATGAAAACAGCGGTGTAGGCGATCCTTCTGTTTTGTTTGATCCGGTTACCAAAACCATATGGGTTTCGGCTTTATGGAGTAAAGGAAATCGTTCTATTGCAGGTTCTGGTCCAGGCCTTACACCCGAAGAAACAGGACAATTTGTGGTAACCAGCAGTACTGATGATGGACTTACCTGGAGCAAACCTTATAGCATAACTTCACAGGTAAAGAATCCGGAATGGAGATTATTTTTCCCTGGACCAGGAAATGGTATTGCTATGTCAGATGGCAAGATTGTTTTTCCTGCACAATATTGGGATGCTCAAAAAATGCCGCATTCTACATTAATATATAGTGATGATCATGGTAAATCATGGAACAGCGGTATCGGTGCAAAATCCAATACCACCGAAAGCCAATTGGTAGAAACTACTCCAGGAACCATTATGCTAAATATGAGAGATAACAGAGGAAGCTTTAGAAGCGTCGCTACTACTACCGATATGGGTAAAAGCTGGACAGCACACTCAACCTCTTATAATACACTTGCAGACCCTGTTTGCATGGGAAGTTTTATTAAAGCAAAAGTTAAGGTTAAAGGGGTATTGAAAGACGTGTTGTTCTTTAGTAATCCAAATGTTTCCAAAGCACCAAGAAGGAATATCACCATTAAAGCTAGCTTGGACATGGGCGAAACATGGATGCCTGCCAATCAATTATTAATAGATGAACGCGATTCTTTTGGCTATTCTGCGCTTACTAAAATCGACGACAATACCATTGGTATTTTGTACGAAGGCATCAGCAGTTTACTATTTGTAAGGGTTCCGGTAAGTGATATCATTAAGTAATTATGTTCAGGAAAAGGTCAATGTCGCTATTTGTACTGCTATGGTCACTTGGATTAACCTCGTACAGTCAGGAGGTACGGGTAGCCTGTATTGGTAATTCAGTAACTTTTGGCGCCGGTCTCAAAAATCCTGCAAAAGAATCTTACCCTTCGGTATTACAGGATTTACTTGGGCAAAAATATGGGGTTAAAAACTTTGGCCTAAGCGGAGCTACACTTTTAAAAAAGGGACACAGGCCTTATTATAAAACAAAACAGTTTCAGGATGCTGTCTTGTTTAAGCCTGATATTGCAATTGTAC
>NZ_JBFTNT010000548.1:0-1115 GCF_056397585.1 Pedobacter sp. 05L430
CTCCTGCACCAAGAATTTCGAAGAGATAAATACAAATCCAAATCAAATAACAGATAAAATGCTGGAGCAGGACTTTAATCTGGTTGGATCTTCCTTCTCGGTTATGTTATTTAACCTGATGGGCCACCAAATTGAAGAAGATCTGTGTTATGATAACTGGATGGGATATATGGGCTCTCCAACGCCTTATGTTGCAGGTGTAAACAATACCACTTACTACCTGCGCTGGATTGATGCCTATTGGAATCGTATATATGGTAGCGTAATGTCTCCATCAAAACAGGTAATACAGCTTGCCGAAGAAAAAGAATTACCATTATTCGGCGATTGGGCAAAATTGGTTAGGATATTAGCCATATCGAAACTAACAGCTATCTATGGTCCGGTGATCTATTCGAATTATGGCACTGCTGGCCTAGGTTCGATCAAATACGACAAGGAGTCTGATCTATATAACAATCTGTTTACGCAGTTAGATCAGATTGAAACAAATTTCAAAGCCAACACATCTTACACTGGATTTACCAAATTCGACCCAAGCTATAAAGGCAACATCGCTTCATGGTTAAAATTACTTAATTCGGTACGTTTCCGTTTAGCAATGCGTTTGGTTAAGGTTAGCCCTATAGTTGCTAAAACAGAAGGAGAAAAAGCCCTGGCTGACCCAGTTGGGTTAATCACTACCAATGCCGAGAATTTCCTTATTTCGTTAAATGGAGAGGTAATGCCTGTTTCGATGATTTCTTTTGACTGGAACGATACCCGTATGGGTGCAACCATGGAATCTTTTATGGTGGGTTTAAAAGATGGACGTATGAATAAATATTTTGCTGAAGTAAGTGATGCCAGTTTAGTTACCGACCATCCTGCATACAAATTTAAAGGTATTCGCAGCGGCGCTTTCATCAATGCCAAAGATGATAGGGTTTCCTATTCTACAGTGAGTACAGATTTCAAATCGGTACAAAACCGAAGAGGGTTTACCGCATCGGAAATCGCTTTTTTGAAAGCCGAAGCGGCATTAAGAGGATGGGCAAATGCAGGAGATGCTAAAACAAACTATGAAAATGGAGTACGCCTCTCTTTTGCCGACTGGGGAGCAGCAGGTGTTGATG
>NZ_JBFTNT010000549.1:0-1107 GCF_056397585.1 Pedobacter sp. 05L430
TACTAGAGCAGCAGTGGTGACATGCGTCATTTATTGCTGCTTTTTTATTTTAAAAAAATTACCTGCTAATTCATTAGATTAGTAGAATGAACGTGGACTATATTGCTTTATCGGTTCCTATATTCTTTATTCTGATAGGAGTAGAGCTAGCTTATTCTTTCTATAAGAAGTTAAACTATTACCGCTTAAACGATTCCATYTCCAATTTAAGCCAAGGCATTGGTCAGCAGGTAACAGGCGTTTTCATGAAAACAGCGCTCTTCTTTGGCTACATGTATATTTTTGAACATTGGCGGTTATTTGATCTTCCGCAAACCATATGGGTCTGGATCATACTTTTCATTGGGGTTGATTTTTTCTACTATTGGTTTCACAGAATGAGCCATCAGGTAAACGCACTCTGGGCAGCTCACATTGTACACCACCAATCTGAAGAATATAACCTTACCGTAGCTTTAAGGCAATCCTGGTTTCAGGGATGGTTTTCATGGGTGTTTTATTTACCTCTGGCTTTTATTGGGTTTGATCCGATCATGTTCCTCACCTTAAGTGCTTTTAATACTTTATACCAGTTTTGGATTCATACCAGAGCTATAAAAAGTATGGGACCATTAGAATGGATTTTAAATACACCTTCTCATCACCGAGTGCATCATGGTTCCAACCCAAAATACATTGATAAGAACCATGCAGGTACTTTAATTATCTGGGATAAAATTTTTGGTACCTTTCAAAAAGAAGAAGAAGAGGTGTACTATGGCATAACCACTCCATTGGCCAGCTGGAATCCTATCTGGGCAAACGTACATTACTGGAGTGAACTTTGGAATACCGCAAAACAAAGCCCTAAATGGAGCGATAAAATAAATGTATTTCTTAAGCCACCCGGATGGTTCCCAGCGCATTTGGGTGGCTTTAAACCGGCAAAGGATATTGATCCTGCCAGTTATGCAAAATACAATCCTGAGTTTCATCAGAAATTCTCCGGATATGTGCTTTTGCAATTTTTGATAGGCTTAGCCACAGGATCAGCCATTTTGTTTTTAAATGCAACCTTGCCTGCAACACCCTTAATAAGTGGTTCTGTGTTTTCAATACTTACACTAT
>NZ_JBFTNT010000550.1:0-1097 GCF_056397585.1 Pedobacter sp. 05L430
CGGTTAAAACTGTTACAAACAGCATAAGTATAATCTTCAGTAAATTAACCTTAGGCATATGAATTACATCTAATGTAACAGCAAAAAAGCGTTCAGCCGGATAAAGAAATGCGATAACCATAAATATCCTCAATATATTTGGTGCCTCGGTTGCAACATACTTAGGCCCACTAAATATCAATATGGCTACATCTGCAAAAATGATGACCAACACACTAACCGACATCAGTGCTACCGTTATCATTCCAATGTACTTTTTCATCACAAGAATAACCTTCGCCTTTTCATTTGAATTAAAGCAAGCTGATAAGGTTGGCATAGCTGTATAAACAAAGCTTCTTAAAGGAATCTCAATAATCTGCACCAATTTAGTTCCTGCATTATATACCGCCAGAACCGATGGACCAAGAAAAAATTTGATGATAAACGAGTCAACAGAACCTAACAGATTTGCACTCAGGTTTGTTCCCACGCTGTATTTCCCAAAATTATAGATTTCGGATATAGCGGATCTGGTTTTATATTTCAACATGCTTATATCGGTCCATCTAAAAAACAAAGCTATTGAGCTCGACACAAAATTTGCAGACAAATAGCAATACAAAACCGTATGTATAGTAATTCCTTTTAAATTCAGAAGAATCAACAACAAGAAGCAACCTTGATTGGCAAAGTTTAAAAATAATAAGCGGTCATATCTTTGTTTTCCCTGCAAAATGCAATTTGAAACAAAAAATGGTAGTGATAAGATGTAATTAATACTAAAGAATTGGAGAAAAAGCTTAAAGCTAGGATCCGCGATATAACCCGAAGCAAAATAAGCAGGAACATTCAGTATCGCAAAAAACAGCGTTATCATAATCGCGATAAACCACGTTGAACCTATTATTTCCTTTTTCCTGTCCTCAGTTGATCCCGAAAAGAACTTTACAAAAGCGGTAGATAAAAAGCCAGACCTAAAGGTATCCACTAATAACAAAATCGTTAAAAAGAAACCCCAATTACCCATATCTTCCCTTGTTAAATGTCTAAAAAGAATAGACAGGGTAACAACCCCAATTACAGCGTTTATGCCGTTGCTGGTCAGAGATAAGATA
>NZ_JBFTNT010000551.1:0-1097 GCF_056397585.1 Pedobacter sp. 05L430
GAATTGTATTATATTGCACTGACAGCCAATTTATGAATTCCAATTTAGTCTCAAATGGCCATAGAATTAAGTCAAAGTAAATTCTCAATTGAGGAAGAGCGAATAAAAGCCTTACACCGCTATGAAATTCTGGATACTCCACCTGATGGTTCTTTTGATAAGCTAACAAGATTAGCTGCAAAACTATTTAATGTGCCGGTAGCTATTATTAGTATTGTTGATAAAGATAGAATCTGGTTCAAATCAAAATATGGTATAGATATTAAGGAGGTAAGCCGCGAAGTTGGTCTTTGTGCAAATGCAGTGCTTTCTGAAGGTTTATACACAATAGAAGATACTTCGATGACTCTGGGCAACCTTGACGTGAGGTTTTATGCAGCACTTCCACTAAAAACGACAGATAATTATAACCTTGGTGCTTTTTGCATTATTGATAGTGAACCAAGAAAATTTGGCCCTGAAGAAGAATCAATTTTAAGTGATTTAAGGGATCTTGTTATGGATCAGATTGAGGTTAAGCTTGCATCAAGGCTTGCAGCAATACAACATAATCAAATCTTAAATACTACCGCACATGATTTGAAAAACCCGCTAACTACTATACCTGTGCGGGCAGATCTAATAAAACTAAAAAAGGGTGATCCGGAAATGGTAGACAAGATGTGCGAACAGATAAAAACTGCCAGCTTAAATATGGTTCGTATTATTGATGAATTGCTGCTTTCCGGTACTGCAGAGGCAGGTAAAGTGCAGTTGCTACTGATTAAACTGAATTTATCTTCTCTGGTTAGCAATGTGGTTTCTATGAATCTCCCGCTTGCAGAAAGAAAGGATCAGACCTTAAATTTTATCGCTCAGGACGATGTAATATTGTTAGGCGATGAGGGTAAATTGTCGGAAATACTGGATAATCTGATTAATAATGCAATCAAGTATTCCCCGGCAAATACAAATATAGAAGTGCGTGTTAAGAAATTACCAGATAAGGTTCGTATAGAGGTAAAGGATGAGGGACAGGGGCTTACAGATGATGACAAAAATAGGTTGTATCAACGTTTTACCAGGTTAAGTGCACAACCTACGGGTGGCGAAAACTC
>NZ_JBFTNT010000552.1:0-1092 GCF_056397585.1 Pedobacter sp. 05L430
ACATAAATAATGTAATTGGTATAATTCGCCTTCAAAATAGAATCTACCACCATTGGAATTAAAGTGGTCTGCTGGTATGCGGTAACAATAACAGCATAATCAAAATCTGTTCCGGTTAACTTATTAGTTATGCTTTGCTTATTAAAAAACTTAAAAAAACACAAAATTAAGGGGGTAAATAAATGTATCCCAATTAGAACTTGAATAACAATAAAGAGAGTATAAATTATATCCATTAAGATTCTTTTGTTTTTAAAGATTTAAAAATAGCTTTATAGATTTCATTGGCACAATTTTCCCAACTATGACTTGAGGCAAAAGCTCTTCTCGCCACCTGCAACTCTTCAGTATTTTCGTCGATAGCTCTTTGTATAAGCAGCGCAAAACTTTCTTTATTCTCTGCTAAATATACGTACGAAGAGAAAATTTCCATTGCTCTTGTTTGTGTTGCAACTATTGGCTTACCCATTGCCAAATATTCATCCACCTTTCTCGGATAATTACCAATTGTTACCATATTCACTAATTGAGGATTAATACATACATCAAAAAAGCTCATATACAAGGGAAGCTCTTCCGGTTTCTTTATTCCTGTAAAAATCACGTTTTCCAGATCATGTAAATTACTAAACGCAAAATCATCATCTTCTGGCCCTACCAAAACAAAAGTCAAATCCTTCCTTTCATTTGCAATATGGTATAATAGCGATATATCTAATCGTATGCTATTTAAAGCGCCAACATAACCAACAACCGGGGTACTAATATTTGCGAACTCCTTAGGTTTATCACTTACATCCGCATTCTTGAACATCTCAATATCACAACCCTGGCCAACATAATAAGAATTCTCATTATAGCTTTTGCAATAGTCAGTCAGGTACAGAGAATTTGCCAAACACAAATCATTTTGAGCAATAATTAAAGGTTCAAGTCTTTTCCCATGTTTTTTCCAGTAGTCAACAGCCAGAATATAATCCCGGGAATAATAAATACTTAGTGAAGGATGTAATAGATCTTTTAAATAAAAGCCTTTTAATAATTCATTGTCATTAAACAACAGAAAATCTTTAAAACCCAATTCCTCTAAAG
>NZ_JBFTNT010000553.1:0-1091 GCF_056397585.1 Pedobacter sp. 05L430
CTCATTAATAGAATTGAAATAATAGTAGTCGCCCATTAGGTTAGTAACCTGATGAATATAATCTGCAGCAGGCCTCCTTTTTTTACTTTTTTCTACAAGTCCTGAATATCCAAATGAAGTTCCGGGATCGGTCCCTGGATCATTGTTATCATATAATTGGTAATAAAACACCTTATCAATTCCTAATCTGGCATACAATAAACCTAAACGGAGCAACCAATCTGCCTGGGTAATAAGATTAGACTTTGATCCTATCGGAATAGCTCTTTGAACACTTTTTTCACTTATGTCATATCCGGTTTCAGTAGACCATACTGGCATGTTTCCTAGTTTTGACGATAAATCAGTGAAACTTTTCGCAATTTTAGTCATTTCATTAGTTTCAGGAGCAACTCCTCTCTTTTTACTTTTGAACCTTGCAAACCATCCTGTATAATCATTAGAATACATATGATAATTTATAACATCAAAACATAAATCAACCTCACCATTCTTTTTATATCCCCTATTCTTTTTACACCACTCAACCATCCGCTCTACAAACTCTACATTTGGTTTTGCTAACCCTCCCATAACAACATTCATAGTAGAATCGGCTGTTTTAACTCCTACACCTTTTCCTAATTTGCCTTTGTGGCCATCGTAAAATGCTGAAAGCTGAGCTGCATATTCTTCAGGACTTTGTTCACAATCTTTACCTTTCCACCATTTATCAGGCTCGTTACTACTTTCTATGTATTTTATATAGCCTAAACCTATAATTGGTTCATGAGATTCCTTAGGAACTTTTATMAGGTTTTTATTGATTTTCTTATTTTGTCCGTATCTGGCGGCAAACTGAAAGCCGGCCTTTCCAATTTCTATGTATGATAATGGTGCATCTCTTTTGTCTCCGAATTTTATTGGCATCAAATCTCGCTGACGCCTGTGTTCAGGGTACGTATTTATTAGCCAGCTGGGTGTAACCTGTAAATCTACTACCACCAACATACTATCTTTAAAACACTTTTGATAAATTTCATCATAACTCCATCCGCCCTCGGGCTTATGGTTAAATCTAAAAACATCTTTTTCAGGTTCAATCCTTTCCC
>NZ_JBFTNT010000554.1:0-1074 GCF_056397585.1 Pedobacter sp. 05L430
ATTTGTAACCGTTATCACATTAATAACTGATTTACCTTCCGCATCATATTTTGAAGAGGGATTTGCAATAATTTCAATCTTCCTGATCTGTGAAGAGGAAATAGAAGACAGCTGTTCGGTAGTTATTCGCCTTCCATTTAGGTAAATAACGGATTCTCCCTTCCCCCTAACAGACACTCCTTCTTCAGCAACGCTAACATTTGGGGATTTGGAAAGAATTTCAATTGCTGAAGTGCTTGTTGCTAAAATTGTATTGGCCACATTGACTTCAATTGTCCCGTTTGGTCTATTTCTAAATAAAGGAACTTGCCCAACCACCTCTACCCCTTTCAAAATCCTTTGGTTGATAAGCATAGGCACCTCCTTAAGATCTATAACCCGTTGAGCAGAACTGATCTGCAGAGGACCCTGATATTGCTTGTGATATTCCATGGAGGAAACCAACAGTATATAGATGCCATCTTGTATGTTTGTTAGCTGAAAAAATCCTGATGTATCTGCAAAAACACTTTTAATCATAGATGAATCTTTAGCCGAAAGTAAGGTCGCTACTGCAAACTCAACTCCTTTACGAGTATTCATGTCGACGGCGGTTCCCTTAATATTACCCAGCTGGGCATGAGTATTAATTCTGGCAAAAAAGATCAGGATAAATAGTATTATAAAAACTTTGGACATAGTGGTGTATTGGATACTTTTTTTCAAAAGTCCAAAACAATTCCCCGTTAGAAGTGCAGCAATCGGGAATCAGGAGTACGAATTTATAAATCCGTACTGTAGGCAATATTGTCTATCTGTATTTTTTGCTGATGATTAGCTGGGGTTGTGCCGGTAAGCTTTTTAAAAGTAGCAAAGAATGTGGATTTGGAATTAAACCCAACTTCGTAACCAACAGATTCTAACGTTAAGCGATTACTTGAAGCCATTATTTTGCAAGCCTCATTGATCCTAAATTCGTTAACATATGTAGTGAAATTTTTGCCCAGATTATCATTAAGGAGTTGAGATAATTGATGACTGGAAATATTAGTTTCTTTTGATTGCTCATTTAACTTAAGGTCCGGATTTTTATCC
>NZ_JBFTNT010000555.1:0-1054 GCF_056397585.1 Pedobacter sp. 05L430
GGCCGTTGGAGGCTATACGATTATGGCTTTGTTCGAGATCTAAATCTAGCTATAGAGAATGTAGATAAATTTGGTGCTGCAACGCTTAGTGAGGTTCAAAGAACCCAATTGAAAGCAGAATTCAGATTTATCAGAGCTTATCTTTATTTCGAAATGGTAAAAAGGATGGGAGGGGTACCATTAATTACCACTCAATTAATCTACAATTTTGAAGGAGATCCTACCTACCTGCAACAACCCCGTGCAAAAGAAGCAGAAGTATATGATTTCATTGCTTCTGAGCTTGATGCAGTTAAAAATGATATCGCTAATGATGGCAGTAAAGGGAGGGCAAATAAATACACATGCATGGCACTGAAAAGCAGAGCCATGTTATATGCTGGCTCAATTGCCAAATATAATGCCTTGCTAACCCCAACTATAACTACAACCGGAGGAGAGGTGGGTATACCAGCATCCAGAGCTGATGAATACTTTCAAAAATCATTAGAAGCTTCTAAGGAAGTCATAGCAGGTCCATATGCCTTATACACAAGCAACCCGAATCTGGGCGAGAACTTTTATGAAGCTGTTGTAAAGAAAACAAATAATCCAGAGGTGATCTTTGTACGTGATTTCCTGACAACTAAAGCTAAAAAACACGGATTTACGTACGATAACATTGCCCGGGGCATACGAGAAGACAACTTAAGTTCGTCCAACATTACGCCTTCATTAAATCTGGTGGAAAATTATGAATATCTCGATGGGTCCGAGGGGAAACTTAAAACCAGAAATGCCGGCAACACTGATTATATCTATTATGATCATACCACCGATATATTTGCCGGTAAAGATGCAAGGCTATATGGAACAATAATTTTCCCCGGCGCACCATTTAAAGGTTTAACAGTTGATATGCAGGCTGGCGTTATGGTATGGAATGCTGCAACAAATTCATATCAAACAGTTGAAGGCCCTGATCTTGGAACAAACTATACAGATAACAAACCACTAATAGCTGCTTCTGGCCCTCATCGGTCTATACAAGAGGTATCAAACACAGGCTTCTATC
>NZ_JBFTNT010000556.1:0-1052 GCF_056397585.1 Pedobacter sp. 05L430
TTGAAAGGTTGTTTAGGGCTTATATTATAAATTTAGTTAGAGATCCTTGGGAGATACGTTTTAGGGTTTATAATGCGAGAATGTCTGAAGATTTTGAGGTTTTTATAAAAGGGCCTGTATTGGCATATTAATATGGAGCAGACCAGTTTGTTTAAAGAATCGGGCCAAAGTTCAGGGTTGCCTGTTGAATTGTTGGAATACCATCCCGATTTATTCAGCGAAACTCAGAGTGAGTTTTTGTTAAAGAAATTTATCGCGGAATCTCCTTGGAACCAAAAGATAATAAAGATTTATGACAAGGAAGTAATTACACCACGACTTACGGCCTGGTATGCAGATGCTGAAGCCTATGATTACACTTCTTTAGGTAGATCTATGCCAAATTTCTGGACCCCGGAACTGTTAATGATTAAGCAAAAAGTAGAATTAACGGCGGGAGTTCAGTTCAATAGTGTGTTGTTGAATTATTATCGTGATGGCAATGATTCGGTTGCCTGGCATAGTGATAATGAAAAGGCCTTAGGTAAACGTCCTGTGATTGCCTCAGTGAGTTTTGGACAAGTGAGGTGTTTTGATATTCGCAGAAAGAGCAATCACAGAGAAAAGTATTCAATCCGTTTAGAAAGTGGTGCACTGATGGTCATGAAGGGAGATTTGCAGATGAATTGGGAACATAGGATTGCAAAGTCGATGAAACCAATGAAACCAAGGGTAAATTTAACTTTCAGGGTTGTGATCTGATTTTTAATTTAGCATGACGATAATTCAGCCGTGACTAATCTTTTCCATCACTGTATATTCCAAATATTTAGCGAGTGTTGCAAACATCTAGTCACACTTTATTATAATAGGCTATGAGACAAGATATGGGATATTTTTCCACTTCATACAAATAGAAAAACAATGAAAAAGCAAATTTTAATGATACTGGGGGTGGTAATTGTATTGTGATCCTGTTCCAGGCACAATTATTATGCTTATCGTAATCCTTTTCCGGTGTATGTGGGCAATGAACAACAGAAGGTGGGTGTCAAGCAGGTGAGTATTATAAT
>NZ_JBFTNT010000557.1:0-1041 GCF_056397585.1 Pedobacter sp. 05L430
CGTTTATAGTTATGCTGCTGATATTGCTTTTCTTGTCTTTACCGCTTAAAGATTTAAGCTCGTCAAGAATTTCATCTTTAAATTTAAGACCATCAATCAGCTTATAAGCAAGTGCGTCTTTTGGCTGCTGAATTTTATAATCGTCTGCAATCTGATGTAAGGTCGGGGTACTGATGTGTCTGCTTTCAGCGATTCCTTCAAGAAATGTATTGTACATCCCGGTTAAATAAGCGGTAACCTGCTCACGATTTTTATCGCTCATTTTATCGTTAATAAATGGCTCAATTGCACTCTTATAAGAGCCTACTCTTATAATTTGTGCCTCAATACCTAATTTATCCAGTGCTCCTTTAAAGAACATGACCTGAGAGCTCAAACCTTTAAATTCAAGTGCACCTTCAGGATTCAGATAAACTTTATCGGCCACAGAGGCCAGATAATAAGCACTCTGCGTATAAACCTCGCTATAAGCTATAATTTTCTTTTTGCTGGTTTTGAAATCAATTAAAGCATTTCTTACCTCGCGTAATGTTGCGAAGCCCGCATTTGGAGAAGTTACATTAAGATAAATGCATTTAATATCATCATCTGTTTTTGCTTTTTTAAGAGACTTAAGAATATCATTAAATCCTATACTTTTCTCGCCATCTCCACCTACAATTGGTAGATTTGAAAAAGTATCATCCGGAGTTCGCTCTTTAATTGCCTGATCCATATTTAAATAAAGTACCGAATTGCTGCTTACACTAACAGTTTTATCACTCTCGAGAGATGAAACAACACCAACAATAACTACTACAAATAACAGGGTAAAAAGGACAAGTGAAATGATAACTCCAACAACGGTTGCAAAAACATACTTGAAAAATTCTCTCATGTGGTGGTTTAATATTTATTTTGTAAATATAAGTAAAAAAATAGCCTGAGGCTTTTATATGATATTTGATACTAAAAAAGTTTATTTGTTACTGGGTAGCAACCTTGGCGATAGGGAACAGTTGATTGAAGATGCCATTAAACAAATTGCTAATGAAATAGGAG
>NZ_JBFTNT010000558.1:0-1040 GCF_056397585.1 Pedobacter sp. 05L430
TGATTGCTATTGTGCTTGCAATAGCTCCGTTCAAATCATGGAAAAGGGTACTTGCCCTGATTGCTGCCGGATTATCTTTTTACGGAATGYTGATTTCGGGAACCAGAGGTGCATTTTTTGCTTTGGTGGTAGGGGTGTTGTTTCTGATTTTCCTGACAAAGAACGTGAAAGTATTAATGTATGGTTTGATCATCACTTTATTGTTTGTCGGGTTTTTAAAGTTTACCACCATAGGTAATGGCAGTTATGAAATTTACAGGCTACGAAGTGCTGTAAATCCTAAGGAAGCCTCATTGAATGTTAGGTTTAATAATCAAATGATCCTTGGCGAATACCTTAAACATAATCCTTTTGGAGGAGGTTTGGGGGTAATTGGTACCTGGGGCAGGGAATATAATAAGGATAAATTTTTATCAACAATAGCACCTGATAGCTACTGGGTTAAAGTTTGGGCAATGTATGGCATTGTTGGGCTAACAATTTGGTTTTCTATGATGATGTATATTCTGGGTAAATGCTGTGGGATAATCTGGAAACTTAATAATGTAAAGCTTAGGTATAAGTGTATTGCACTGCTTTCGGCAACAGCGGGTATTTTTTTCTGTAGCTATGGTAACGAAGTAATCAATTCAATGCCGTCGGCAGTGGTAGCCTCTGTATCGTTGGCATTTATATTTCAGAGCGTGTATTTTGATAAAAAAGATCCATTACCATCAATAAATAACGAACCTAAACTAACCAGCTAATGCCATTTGAAATTTTTGTTATTCCGGGTGTAATATGTTTTATAATCGCCTTTTTTTTGGAGATAAAAGACAAAAAATAAATTTTGCTTTGGTCTAATTACGAACTTGTATTGGACTCAATTAAGTAATATCTTGTGAAAGATTAAATAGGAAATATAATTTAACAGTTATAATGGACATAAAAGCATTTTTACGACTTCTAGGCAAGTATAAATGGGTTTTGATATTAGTACCTCTACTAACGGGGGTGATTACTTATTTTCTGGTAAAGAACCTTCCCAGACAATACAGTTC
>NZ_JBFTNT010000559.1:0-1023 GCF_056397585.1 Pedobacter sp. 05L430
GAGTATGGATGTAGTAAATGTGGAAACTGGAGATCTAATGGATGTTAGTGTTGAACCAGGCGTGAGCTGAGATTGCTGCTTTTAATATCTGTATATCTACCTAGAAATATGCGAAAAAATAAAGGCGAATTTATATGGGATCAAGTTTTAATGAAATCTCCATAATGCAAACCTGTGCAGGAATCAGTTTGTGGTCCTATTGGGACATGGACTTAGTCTGCCGTTTTGCAAATAAGGAGTTTTTTAAATGGTGTGGCAAGACTCCTGAAGAATTGTTAGGTATTATAAGCCTAAGAGTTTTGTTTAATGGTAGCTATCATGAACATCACCTGCCATACGTGAATAAGGTTCTGGATGGCCAGGTCCAAAAGTATAATTCAGAAATTAAGCTGATTAATGGACAGAAATGTTCGGTAACCATCATCTATTATCCTGATGTTGAAAATGGAAATGTAGTCGGTTTTTTTGCAAACATTTATAATAAAAATTTACCCGGATTGATGGATGAGAAACTTCTGGGCGATCAATTTAACATTAATCATGAAGCAATGCTGGGCCATGATACAGCAAGTAATAAGAGCCATCAGATTGCGGATTATCTTGGAACAGTCATTCTGTCTGGTTTTCCCAAGGTTGAGCACCTTTCGATTTTACACAATATTTCGGTTTCTAAATTGATGCGTGATTTTAAAACCACTTATCAAACAAGCCCCTATCTTTATTTCAGACGCTTGCAAATGGAATTTGCCGAACAGTACATAAGCAGGACAGGCTGCAGTAAAAAACAGATGGCCTTTATGCTTGGTTTTTCAAATCCTGCAAACTATACATTATGTTATAATCGGTACAAAAGCAGCAAACAAGAAAAAACAGGCAAACGAACTTTTGTTGCAGATATTGATGAAAAAAATAAAATTCTGATCACTCAATTTCCTTTACCAGTTGCAATGTTTGATCTAAGTATGAATTACTTATTGGCATCGGCGCAATGGATGAGAGAATTTGGTTTCCCTGAAGGGGATC
>NZ_JBFTNT010000560.1:0-1021 GCF_056397585.1 Pedobacter sp. 05L430
GTACAGGGGTAATAAGAATGCCCCCTTAAGAAGGGAAAATTATGCCAGTACGATAGCCAATATTTATGCAGGATACAATTTCAGTTTTGAAGAAATAGCTTCTATGCGCCTACAAATAAAACAGGTATTCATTTTAACCGGAAACCATACTGCTTCGGCAGCTGAATTTTTGATTAAGGGTTTAAGACCCTGGTTAAGCGTAATTCAGGTCGGGCAGAAAACCTTGGGCAAAGACATGGCTTCCTTTCAGATCAAGGAGAACGAGAATACCCATACTTTGGCCAATTGGAGCATAGAGCCTATGGTATTTAAATTATTTAATAGCAATAGTGAGGGAAATTACCCCACTGGCCTAAACCCTGATATCACAGTAGATGAATTCAGCGAAGATTTGATCCCTTTTGGTGATCAGGCTGATCCGCTGATAAAAACCGCAATCGGTCGAATTGCAGGAGAGTCACTAAAAAGATCGTCCTTAAGCAAGGACAACATCCAGATACTATTCGATTCAAGGGACATGATAGATCAGATCGGTAGATCTGTTAGTGTTACAAAAGTGCAAAGCCCACCTAAAGGATTAACAAATAGATAATTGTAAGTTAACTTAACTATGAGGTGCCTTAAATACTTTTGTGTACCATCAACCCTTATATTAAATGACCAATGAAAAACTTAGGACACAAAGTTGTGGAGGGCTTCATCAATGGCAATGAAGAATCTTTCAATCAAGTTTTTGACGTATTTAGTCGCTCCATATGGTCGTTCTTTTATCAAAACACTCGATCGAAGGAAATCACCGAAGAGCTGGTGAACAACACCTTTATGAGGTTATGGAAATACAGAAGTAATATAGAGCCTGAAAAGGGTATTAAAAATTACCTAAATAAAATTGCACGAAGCATATTTTACAATTGGCTGGAGCAAGTTTCCAGAGATGAGAAAATGAAAGAGCGGTATAGCTCCGATTGCAAGCACAACGAGCAAAATCAACAGGAATGCAATGACCTTGATACATCAATTG
>NZ_JBFTNT010000561.1:0-1017 GCF_056397585.1 Pedobacter sp. 05L430
GATCATAATTGATCAGCCCCCTTTTTTATTTCAATCTATCCTTATTTCCTCAATGCATTCAATTCCTGCCATGTCCAGTTTTTGGTTCTTCCGGCAGTTTGCTCACGTACTTTTTTAACGTCAGCAGCCTTTACTGTAGATGCCTTGTTGCCGATATCATTACGAATATAGCTGATTACTGAAGCAATGTATTCGTCATTATTACTTCCAAGGGCAGGCATCACATCGGCATATGTTTTACCATTAACCGGACCCGATAAGCCGTGAAGTAGAATGCGGATTATCTTTTCGGGATCGCCATTCACATCTTTACTCGCTGCCAGTGGCGGAGCTGGCATATCTTTACCACCATTAATTACACCTTTACCTTCTGCACCATGGCAGGTAACGCAAAGCTGTTTAAAAATTAATGCGCCATCGTTAATTAATTTCTGATCAGCAGCAGCCATTAATTTTGAATTCTTTTCTGCAGTAGCTTTAGCCTCAATTTGTCTGYGATATTTCTTCTGCGATTCTGCAAGAACTATGTCTTCAGGATGATCCTTAATGATGTCGGCTATGATTTGCTGTGCTTTATCAGAGCTGTTGAACCTTAATGATAATCCAAGTTGTAAACGAACATCGGCACTAGGATCATTTTTTAGTGGCTCAACTGCCAATACCAGACTTTCATCTCCTTTTCTTATTGGCTCTTCACTAATCCACAACGCAGTTTTTCTTACCTCCGCATCTTTGTCTTTCAATGCAGCTAATAGGGTAGGTCTGTCTAGCGCATTAAGACCGTTTATCGTCCACAGGGCATGAATACGGGCCAGCTGCACAGGTGAGTTTAATGCCAGTTCTTTTAGCGCAGGTACAACAGATTTATCTCCACGAACCACTATGATTTTCTGTGCATTATCTCGCCACCATCCGTTAGGATGCGAAAGGTACGGAACCAATTTATCACTGGTAAGGCTTAACATATTTGGGACCGTCTTATCGCGCTTGACACCGTCGTGAACCAATCTATAGATA
>NZ_JBFTNT010000562.1:0-990 GCF_056397585.1 Pedobacter sp. 05L430
GTTAAAGACCACCATATATATCTTATCAATACGTGTTTTTTTTGTTGAATAGCCCCAGTCTTGCTTCTCTAAACCACTATATCCACAATTATATATTGCCTCATTGTTAACTTTCATCCAGTCGCCTATCTCCAAAGCAAGCCTTTTCTCCTGGTCACGGATAGAACCGTCTCCTTTGGGGCCAAAATTCAGCACAAAATTCCCACCCAATGAAACAGCTTTTGCTGTCATCTCTATTAACTCAGTTGAAGTTTTAATATGTCCCTTCCATGCTTTATTGTACCCCCATTGATTTTCTGGAATCGTCATTACGCAATCCCAGTCGTTTCCATGTACATCAGCAATCGTATTTGGTAGTTTACGCTCCCATCCTTGTTCATAATCTCCCATAAGTACGTTGTTCGAATCAAAATGGCGTTTTCCATATTCATCCGCTCTAAAACGACTGCCAATAATCAAACCAGGGCGAAGTTTTCGCATTTCGGCTTCCAGTTCATCAGCAAACTTCGCCTGCTTTATCCATGATTTATCCCAGGTGCCATCAAACCATAGTCCTTTAGCTTTTGGATACATAGTCAATAATTCTATTAGCTGATTACGTGTAAATTTTTTGAATCCCTCAAAGGCGATACTATCCGCCCTGGTTTTGATATCATACCGCCATCCCGGATGATTCCAGTCCATAATAGAGAAATATAAGATCACATCTATCCCTGCCTTATCATAAGCATCAACCAATGGTTTCATGATGTCTTTTTTCCATGGAGAATTGGCTACTGTATACGATGTGTATTTACTAGGCCATAAACAGAAACCATCATGGTGTTTGGTGGTAATGGTTACATATCTGGCTCCCATATCCTTTGCAATCGCAGCCCACTGATCAGCATTGAAATTAACGGGATTAAACTTATAAATTAGCGAATCATATGCCGGTTTGGGCATTTCATTCCAGGACCGGATCCACTCTGCGGCACCATTATATTGTTT
>NZ_JBFTNT010000563.1:0-962 GCF_056397585.1 Pedobacter sp. 05L430
GAACATTATCCGGTTCCCCCAGTGCCGGTAGCCCCGATAGCTCCTGTATATAGAAAACCATATATTCCTGCCAAGCCGGTAGCTCCGAAAGTTAGAATCGGTGACGGAGTAGTGATTCAGGATCGGGCAGAACCAAAAGATATGACTAAGGAACTGCAAAACGATGGCTTATTACAGCAAACAAATAACTTTAAATACAAGCTGGACGCCGATGAACTGATCATTAACGGCAGGAAACAATCGGATGCGGTTCACCAGAAGTATATGAAAAAGTATCTCAAAAATCGTAAAGGAACAATTACTACAACAGTAAACACTGATTAAAAATAGTTTAATCTTACTTTACACTATTGCAACAACCAGCGTCATTTTAAACACTGAAAGGGACATACTATGCCCGGATTTTAAAAATTAATCTTCGATGATGACAAAAAAAATATTGGCTATTTTGGCCATAGGGATTTGTATTGTCCCAATTGCTACCTTTGCCCAACAGACTGAGGCAAGTATTTCCGGACAGATAAGGGATACGGAAAATAAGACCTTTGATCTGGCTACAGTTGCCTTGCTTAATGCTAAAGATTCAGTTGTACTGAAATCTACCTTTACTGAAAGCGATGGTAAATTCAGTTTCAATCAGTTGAAGGCAGGGGACTATCAAATAAAAGTTTCTGCAATGGGTTATACCAGCTATAAGAGTGAGGTGATCACTTTAAATACAGCACAGCCTAGCTTTTTTATCCCTAATATTAAACTTATTCCTTCCAGTAATAGCCTTAATCAGGTAAATATTACAGGTAAAAAATCTTTTATTGAACGTAAGATTGATCGTGTGATTGTAAACGTAGATGCCCTGATATCCAATACCGGTTCTACTGCATTAGAAGTTCTGGAGAAATCTCCCGGTGTGCAGGTTGACCAGAACGGCACAATAACTTTAAAAGGCAAGCAGGGGGTATTGG
>NZ_JBFTNT010000564.1:0-959 GCF_056397585.1 Pedobacter sp. 05L430
CTTTTTAGACGCAGTTTGTACGCACATAGTTGATATCGATTTCAGCAAAATGAGTATTTACTCGGGTAACTACACTTTCTGGTACGAATCTAGTCAACTTGCTTTAAAACAACGTAGTGATCAGAATAAAAAACTGGAGGAGAAAGTTAAAGAACTTCAGGAATTTATTCAGCGCTTTAGTGCCAATGCATCTAAGTCAAAACAAGCAACTTCACGTAAAAAAGCTTTAGATAAAATAGATATCTCTGAGATTAAAGCTTCAAGCAGAAAATATCCTGCCATTCTGTTTAATAATCTTGGCAGAGAAGCCGGAGATCAGATTTTACAGGTAGAAAATCTTTCTTGCACTTTAAATGGCGATGTGATGTTTAGAAACATCAACTTCATGGTAAATAAAGGTGATAAGATCGCTGTTCTTTCTCAAAACAGTCTTGCTACCACTGCATTCTACAATGTATTAACCGGACGTGAGAAAAACTATACAGGTGAGTTTAAATTTGGAGTAACCATTAACGTTGCCGACATTCCAAATGACAACACTCCATATTTTGCAGGTAAGGATGAGAATTTGGTTGACTGGCTTCGTGAATATTCAGGGACAGATCAGGATGAACAGTTTGTAAGAAGTTTCCTTGGCAGAATGCTTTTCTCCGGAGAAGAGGTACTTAAAAATGTAAAGGTATTATCAGGTGGTGAAAAAATGCGTTGTATGTTCTCGCAAATGATGTTAAGACACGCGAATCTATTGTTATTTGATGAGCCGACCAATCACCTTGACCTTGAATCTATTACTGCATTAAACAATGGTTTAAAAGATTTTAAAGGAACAGCATTGTTTACCTCACGAGATCACGCATTAACTGAATCTGTAGCGACCCGAATCATTGAATTAACTCCTAACGGAACAATTGATAAGATGATGACCTACGATGAATATATTTCAAGTGAAGATGTAGCAG
>NZ_JBFTNT010000565.1:0-959 GCF_056397585.1 Pedobacter sp. 05L430
CTCTTTGTGGAGCAGGATGTTATTAAAATTGATCCTTACAAGAGTATTACTCAAAGTTTAAATTATGTAAAAACTTTAGTCGGTTGATCTGGTTGGTTAAATAACCAGATCGCTCGTCATCTCGAAAGAAGAGCGCCGTACGTTGACGGTAGTATGATTGTCAACGATAGCATGATTGTCATTACCACTTCTTTGTATTTTTAATACTTTAGCAATTTCTGTAAAATCAATTGGCCTTCCTCCCAAAATCCTAGGTTTGAGTCGGAATTAATATGGCCTTTCTCACCGATATTTATGAATTCACTGCCCCACTGTTCTGCAAAATATTTGGCTCTGTTTAAGCTTAGGTAAGGATCATTAAGACTTGCCACTACTATTGATGGAAAAGCGAGCTTTATTATTGGTATTGGTGCAAACCCTCTTACAACATCGGGGGTGTGTTCAGGAGAATCAACGTCTGCAGGAGCTACAAGCAATGCTCCTTTGATTTTAGATTTATCATATTTAACCGCCCAATGAAGCACTAGTGAAACCGCAAGACTATGGGCAACTAAAATAACCGGCGAGTCCAATTTTTCTATAGCCTCATTTAGTTTTTCTAACCATTTTTCCAATTCAGGTTCATCCCAATTTTCCTGCTCGATCCTTACGACGTTGTCAAAGCTCCTCGACCAAAAGCTTTGCCAATGGTCATCTCCAGAACCGCCTAGTCCAGGTATAATCACAATTTTTGCTTCCATTTTTCTAAATGCAGTTGTTTATTCTTTTATTCTAATAGGGCTTAGGTATAGATTTTAGCTCCTAATATTGCGCACAATTTAGTAAACTGTAATGAACTTATTGAGCCATTTTAAAAATGATATTTGCTAAATTACAAGGGTATTTTAATTGTAAGACATGTTACAAAACAGAGTTGATCCATATGGCAACCTTATCAAATCTCCTGCGAGGGGTACATT
>NZ_JBFTNT010000566.1:0-940 GCF_056397585.1 Pedobacter sp. 05L430
CTTTTGTCTTTAAACAAAGACAAAACTTTGGCTGACAATTTAAAAACTCTTAATGAAGGATTGGCACATACAGATAAAGCAATTGCTCATGAGAAATCTAAAGACCTGGTTGAATCTTGGTCGTACAGAGCATTATTTGCTTCAAGAATTGCATTGGTAGATTCATTAGATGCTGCCAATTCATCTGCAAATCAAAAAATTGCTGAAGAAGCGGTAGAAAAAGCAAAAGCATTAGATACTAAAGGCAATGAAAAAGAAAACATTGAAAATGCCAGACTGACTATTCAGGATGCAATGAGAAACAGAGGAATCTACGCTTACCAAAAGAAAGATTTCGCTGGAGCTTTAGCAGCATTTAATGAAGTAACTGCCAAAAACCCTAATGACACAGCCATGTTTATCAACGCTGGTGTTGTGGCTAAAGAAGCAAAAAACTACCCTGAAGTAGTTAGAAACTTTAAAAGAGCTATTGAGCTGAACTACAAAGATTCTAAAATGCTTTATAATGATATCATCAAAACTACTTTTGATGATATAAAGGATAGTGTTGCAGGTTTAACTATATTAAAAGAAGCATCTGCTAAGTATCCTGAGGATCCTTATTTTATAGGTGTTGAAACTGACATTTACTTAAAAAGAGGAGATATTGCTAAATCACAGGAAATGCTTGGTAAATTGGTAGCAAAAGAGCCTAAAAATGCAAACTATCAGTCGTTACTAGGTGATACTTACTATAAACAAGCACTTGCTATACAAACTCAAAGAAATGCTTTAGATCCTAAGAAAACTAAAGAATTTAGTGAGTTGGGTACTAAAATGACTAAATTCATAGATCAGGCAATTCCTTACTATAAAGCAGCACTTGATATAGATCCAAAACATGTAAATACTTTGGAAAACTTAGCTATTATATATGCTTTTAAAAATGACAATGTTAACT
>NZ_JBFTNT010000567.1:0-926 GCF_056397585.1 Pedobacter sp. 05L430
AAGTAATACGCTAAAAGTCGCTAAATATTATCAGAAAACTCTGGCATTAAAAGGCTTAGAATCTACCATTTTCAATCTGGAAGATTTACCCGATAACCTTATCGCGTCTGATTTGTATGGAAAACGAAGCCCTGATTTCCAGATTATTCAGGAAATGGTAACCCAAACTACCAAGTTTCTTTTTATCATACCAGAATACAATGGAAGTTTCCCCGGAGTATTAAAAGTCTTTATTGATGCCTGCAACTTTCCAGAAAGCTTTTACGATAAAAAAGCGGCCCTTGTAGGTATATCATCCGGTAAATACGGAAACATACGTGGTGTTGATCATTTTGGTGGTGTATGCAGTTACCTGCATTTAAATGTGCTACCCCTGAGGCTCCACATTGCAACCATTAAAGCCGAGTTAAATGAACAGGGCGATTTCTTTAAAGAGGATACCCTTAAATTTACCGACCAGCAGATAAATAAGTTTATTGCGTTTTAAAACTCATCCAGGTTTTACCTTCATTTCCAAAAACAAAGTATCCCGGATATAGCATTTCCGCTAAATCTTCTAATGCGTTTACAGCCACGTCTGCCTCATCTGCCATTGCAGCTTCATCATCCCAAAGATATATTCTGTCGTACTCAACAGCAGGCCAACCCTTATCCAACAACGAGGGCACAACTCCCATCAACTGCAACATACTGGTGCTTTTTTCATAATAAATAACTACTCTGGCTGTATGAACATCATCTTGTAAGACCCCACCAGCTTCGGCAATAAGTGCTTCCAAATCTTTTTTAAGATTATTCCTGGTATCAAGACAAGCTACGGCAACTTTGTCCATAAACTTAATTTTATGCTGAATTATGTCTACTCGTTCCTGAAAATTTTCACGTAATTGTTCGTCCCCAACCCTATTTATAACCGCATTTAAAAA
>NZ_JBFTNT010000568.1:0-921 GCF_056397585.1 Pedobacter sp. 05L430
GTGTATTAGTAACACTAACAACCATGTGTAATTCTAACACTAACGTGTGAACAAGGAGTTGTCACATTCTGAATAGATTTGGGCTGAACAAGCCTGTAAAATGTGTTTTCAAAAAAGTTTGGAAATCGATTGCGTAAAATATATTTGTTTTATGAAATATTCATTTATATTTAGTCCTCGAAACAACACACGATAATTATAACTTTTAATGAAAACTTCTTTTGCATTGTTAATTTCTGGTATTGCGATCAGTTTACTGCCGCCATTAACCAGAACAAAAAAACCAGATACTTTGCTGCTAAATGACCTTAAGCAGAGTAAGTTCAAATCAAAATTTAGAATTGATACCCCCGACCAGAACAGGTTTGTTAAAGTAAGCCTGCTTAAGGGGCAACTTACTGAGCCTACTGAATTGGCAGTATTGCCTAACTATGATATTTTAGTGTCGCAGCGCCGTGGTGAAATCATGCTATTTAAGAACAGCACAAAAACACTTAAAGAAGCCGGTAAACTTGAGGTATATTCTAAAACATTAAATACACCTGATGTTAATGCTGAAGAAGGATTATTAGGTATAGCACTTGACCCTAACTTTGCAAAGAACCAATACGTGTATGCTTTTTATAGTCCGGTAAAGCCTTCGGTGAACAGGTTATCGCGCTTTAAACTGGTAAACGATAAAATAAGCACCGCTTCTGAAAAGATTATCCTTGAGTTTTACTCGCAACGCGAAATCTGCTGCCATACTGGCGGATCCATTGCTTTTGGACCTGGTGGCTTACTATATGTATCAACAGGTGATAACTCCACTCCTTTTGATGCGCCAAAATCTAAATACGTAAACAACGGTTATGCGCCGCTAGACAACCGTCAGGGTTTTCAGCAGTATGATGCCAGAAGATCTGCAGGTAACACCAATGA
>NZ_JBFTNT010000569.1:0-912 GCF_056397585.1 Pedobacter sp. 05L430
ATTATATATGCTTTTAAAAATGACAATGTTAACTACGAAGCAATTAAGAAAAGACTTGCCGAATTAAAATAGGTATATTCAAAAATTTTGAAAGTGAAAAGAGGGATAGATTTATCCCTCTTTTTTTTTAAGTTTGTATTATGAGTAAGATATCTTTTATTGGTACTATATTTTTAGTTGTAACGACTTGGAACCTGGCTTTTTCACAAAAAAGTCAACTTCTAATAGCAAGAAATAGCGTAGGTAAATTGCAAATGGCCATAAACAATAAGCAAGATGCTAATGCACAATTGGGAATAATAGGGGAAGGGATAAAAGCGAGCGAAGCTGCGCAGAATGATAAGAAAACAAAGAAATGGCCTGAAACATGGGCAATTAAAGCATACTTAAGCTCATATGTAGCTATCACAGATCCTAATGAGGGTAATTCCGATAAATATTATGGTTTAGCCATAGAGGCTATAGATTCAGCTAAAAGACTAGATAAATTTCAAACAAATACCCATTTAATAGAGGCATCTATATACAATATTAATATCAAAAAGCAGGAAAAAGCAAATGCAGCTTTCGCAAAGAATGATTTCACAACAGCCTTCAGCTTATTAAAAGAAGTAAGTGATTTTTTTCCAAAAGATACCACTTTAGCTGTTAATACAGCTTTAGCTGCTCAAAATATCAGAGGTTTCGACAATGCGCTCGAATATTTCAAAAGAGCAAAAGAAAACGGAGCAAGAAATCCCGCAATATTTCAGAATCTTGCCAATATATACACTTCAAAATTTGAAACCGACCAAGCAATCAAAACACTTGAAGATGGAATTCGAGTAAATGCCGGAGATGTAAATTTGACTAACAACTACATCAACTTATTACTTGATAACGAAAAATATGTTGAAGCGATAAAAGTTATTG
>NZ_JBFTNT010000570.1:0-907 GCF_056397585.1 Pedobacter sp. 05L430
CTATGATGTAGTATTGCCAAACGAGGTAGGGTATAGTTTGCCACCAGAAAATTTAAATTCAGATGTTACACAGGGATTTGATGGTTTAATTACCTATAGTAGCTCAATTGGTAAGGTGGATTTTTCAATCGGCGGTAATGCAACATTCGGCAGAACTAAAGATGATTATATATACAAACCACGTTTTGGAAATTCTTACGATCAGTACAGAAATGATAGAACTGGCCGTTGGCAAAATGTGAACTGGGGCCATCATATTTTAGGAAGGTTCCAATCTGAACAACAAATTAATGACTACCCGGTTAACATAGACGGACAAGGTAACAGAACGCTTTTACCCGGTGATTTAATTTATGAGGATTTAAATGGTGATGGAATTATCAACGCCATGGACATAAAACCAATTGGGTATGCAGAAGGGGCTTTGCCTTATTTTAATTACGGCATAAATGGCCGGGTTACCTGGAAAGGTATTTCACTTGCATTTGATCTGATGGGCGCGGGGATGCAGACCTACTTTAGAGATTGGGAATTGAAATTTCCATTTCAAAATAATGGAAACTCACCTGCTTATATGCTAACAGATCGCTGGCACAGAGCAGATCCATATAACCCTAATAGTCAATGGATCCCAGGAACATATCCTGCATTAAGGAAGGACAACACTGGACTATCTGTGTTTACCAGTCCGCTTAGTGGCAATAACCGAAATGATTTCTGGACGACCAATATTCGTTATCTGAGGCTGAAAAACCTGGAATTGGGTTATTCTTTCTCAAAAACCCTATTGCAAAAGGTAAATATCTCCGCCTTAAGAATCTATGTTAATGGCTCAAATCTGTTTTCTTTCGACAATGTAAAGGAATATGAAATTGATCCTGAGATTTCAGCGGGTAATGGATTGGTT
>NZ_JBFTNT010000571.1:0-906 GCF_056397585.1 Pedobacter sp. 05L430
GACTTGCGACTTGCACGTGATACGCCTACTAGAATCGAAAAGTCCTTTTGTGACAATCCAATTGATTCGCGAATTGACTTGATATTTTTGCCAACGATTGCTGTAGATACTTTTGCCATCCGACAAATTGAAACTTACAAATCGTAACATTTTGACTTTTTTATTTGTTATTTTGATACAATTTATGTAAAATTGTATATTGAGTTACTAACTCAAGTGATTTTAAATTAAGGCATTAGATAAAGAGTCTCGACTACAAATTCCGACAATTTGCATTCAAAACGAGACGATAGATTAATGCCCGTAGTAATATGCGTACTTTTGTACCGCTATAGTGCTATGGGCTCTGTCGTTATTCCGTTTTTGAAGGTGTCGGAACCTTGTAGTGCGGAAGATAGAGCCCGCTATAGCATAGCTCTAAAAATACCCGCGAAGACTCGTATAAAATACGAGCTATGAAATACAATAGATTAACTGAAAGCCAACATTATTTCGACAAATTCAGTCAGGGTGATGAAAAGGGCCTGGAGTACTTCTACAACCGCCTCTACCCTTCTTTATTCTATAAAAGAAGTCGGTACATTAAAGATGACACCAATGCAGCCAGCATCGTCAGCGAGGCATTTCTACGCCTCTGGCTAATTCGGAACAGCATCACAGACCCCAACCACATTGAAACCTTCTTGAGTAACACCACCATCGAAGCCTGCAAATCCTATTACAAAACTTCAAGTCACAATTTCCAGCGGAATATGCTCCGGCTTGATGAGATCGAAAACTACCAGGAATTCATGGGAGGCCATGATCCTGAAGAGGAATTGGATCCCGATGACATTTTCTATCAGGAAGAACTTGATGAACGCTTAAAACTGCAGTGGCAGCAAGTTGAGGCGGTCATCCCCAATC
>NZ_JBFTNT010000572.1:0-905 GCF_056397585.1 Pedobacter sp. 05L430
TAAAGAAGGTGCATTTACTGGAGCAGTAAGAGATAAAAAAGGTTTGCTGGAAGAAGCAAATGAAGGAACTTTGTTTCTGGATGAGATTGGAGAGATGAACCTGGATTTGCAAGCAAAATTGCTTCGCGTATTGGAAAATCAAACCTTTATAAAGGTAGGAGATACCCAAACAAGTAAAGTGAATGTCCGCATTATTGCTGCCACCAACAGAGACTTAAAAACGGAAGCAGAAAGTGGGAAGTTCAGATTAGATCTTTATTACCGCCTTTCCGTATTTTCTATTGAACTTCCACCTTTATCTCAACGGAAATCAGATATTTTACTAATCGCCAAACATTATTTAAAAGAATTTGCGAATAAAGTAAACAAGCAGGAGCTTTTAATGGGGGATGATTTTGCTGAACTACTCCTTAAGCACAACTGGAAGGGGAACATCAGAGAGCTAAAAAACGTAATTGAGCGTGTCGTTATTCTTGCCGACGGGAACTCAGTTACAGCGAATCTGCTACCTTATGAGTTTCACGCTTTAGAGCAACAGGTAGGGGAGACAGATCCAATGAAAATGGAGCAGGTTGAGAAACAGCATATTCTTAAAGTACTAACATATACCAAAGGAAATAAGACAGAGACTGCCCGCTTATTGGGGATAGGACTTACTACATTATATCGAAAAATTGAAGAATATAAAATTTAGAAACTCCCAGTTCTTCAAAATGAAATTAATCATACCATTTTGATATGGTAAATTTTATTCATTCAAGACCTGAAAAATATTTTATCGCTTATTTAAGCTAATTAACTGCATTTTTTTGATGATTTATGACTGGGGCATTCCTTTTGAATTGCCGTGTTCAACATTTAATCATAAACATCATCAATATGAACAAATTATATGACCAGGCGGT
>NZ_JBFTNT010000573.1:0-899 GCF_056397585.1 Pedobacter sp. 05L430
GATAAAGCGACATTATGATATAAGCAATACCAGAAGGTAAAATTGCGAAATGGACGATTTTTAATAAGCCCAAATAACCAATGCCATTGTTTTCGTAAATAAATATCTTCTCGCCTGTGGCCAACAAAAAGAACTTCGACAAAGCAATATATGCTAACACTGCAGGAAGAAAATGAAAAGAACAGTACAATTTCCCGATCTTCTTTCCAGTTAACAAAGTAGCATACAAATACAAAAATGGGCCATGAAGCAGTGGCATGGGAATCTCAAGACCCAAAAAGTACGGATATTCCAGAAATTTATCTGATGCAATTAAGTAATAGCAAAGCAGGTGAATAGAGATCAAAAATAGCCAGAAGGCCAATACCAAATCTGCCCTAGATTTACCTTTTTTTGTAAAAAGCAGTATGGAAAGAAATAAAGAAATGACAACTCCAACAATATGTATCATGGCCTATACTAAGTATGGGCTAAATATAAAAGAAAACGGTAGATTTTGAATTATCATCTCTCTTATCTAATCATTCAAATAGTTAATTCATTCATTGTTAGGCACCCATGCAATTAGAATAAAAAGCGATGGTTTGGACAGCACCCCTTTATATGATTTCATAAAACACAAGGAGGAATTTGATATTTTAAAAGCTGCAGAATGGGTTTCCGTTCACCAGCTGGTCCCGCATGACATCTTGACGTTGATTTAGTATAGCGCAGCAGCTGGCACAAAGACAAATCAGGGCAAAAGGTCTATAAAATAAAAGGCGCCAATCACGTTTATGACGCCTCCCATCCTTATACTTCTGACCGCCTGCCTAATCATTTACAGCAGGCAGGCGAAAAACGTTAAATTTTATTTTACAGTAAACGGCACTGAAATATTGCCCCATTCTAAAACAACC
>NZ_JBFTNT010000574.1:0-898 GCF_056397585.1 Pedobacter sp. 05L430
GAGAAGCGCTTACCAGGAAAGGGTATTAAGAAAAATCAGGACCCTGAGAAAAAAGGGGTATTATGTTAGGGAAGCCAGTACGGGCGAGGATATAAAAACCTTTAGTGCTATCTATACATTAAATATGCTTAGGGTGGATGCCTCGAACACCTATTATTTTGATGAAGAATATTTTAGGCGATTGCTTGATTCAGAAGAATACGATGCAAGACTAATCTTTGTGTATGATCAAAATGATTATCCGATATGTGGTGCAATAGTGGTCATCACAAATGGTATTATGCAGGCGCATTTATTGGGGACCAGAGAAGAATATCTGGGAGATTCTCCTGCCAAATTGTTAACGGAAGAAATCACGATTCTTGGGCGACAACTTGGTGTAAAATATTACAATCTGGGTGGAGGCTTAGGCTTTAAAGAAGATTCGTTGTTTAGGTGGAAAGCTAATTTTTCAAATCTTACTTTCAATTACCATAGTTGGCGTTTCATAGCCAATCCGGAAGTATATACCTCTTTGTTATCTCAACAAGAAATCGATCTCAACTCTGATGTTGATTTTTTCCCACTTTATAGATTGCAAGCTAACAAAGCTTAACCTTTCTTCATCTATTTAACGTTTAATGACATGAAAAAAATTCTATTTTGCGAAAAAGTGTACTCCAGGTGGCTGATCCTGTTAATTGATCAGTTCATTGTAACAATCGCTCTTGCTGCATCATTAATGATTATACAAAAGGAGAATTTTAATGAAATATTTAATAACAAGTTTTTCCTTTATCTGATCGTTTACAATGTAATCACGATGGTGGTTTTTGTAAGTATGAGAATACACACCGGAATAATCCGATACTCTAGTGTTGACGATATTTTCCGTGTCTTTAAAGCAGTGCTATTAGCT
>NZ_JBFTNT010000575.1:0-888 GCF_056397585.1 Pedobacter sp. 05L430
TACGTCTATATCCCATAAGGCAATTTCTGCTGTTGTAGCCAACCTGCCAAAGCCAAATCTTGAAGGATAACCTGTCTCATTTTTATGCGTTGATGGGACGGGCTGCTGGGCAGATACCTGATGAAATAAATTCAGACCTAGCAGGGCTGTTCCAACAACAATTTTTATTTTCATTTCTAATTTACAATTGACCTTATGACGGCCAAATATAATAAAATCTAGTAAATCGATAGAATTAATTTGTTTTTGTAAAAAATGCCGTTACATTTGTGGAAAAAGAATCAATTACTATGATTAAATAAACACATGGAAAAACAATTACTCCACAAAAAAGAAGACGCCACATCTATTCGCCTGAAGTTGAAATTCTCAGCTTACTGTTGTTGCTGTTTCGAGCAATAGCATTTTTGCTACTCCCTTAAAAAAATAAAGACAGGATAAGATCCTGCCTTTACGCTGGCCATCAGTATGCAACGCCAATCACCTACTGAAATGCCACTAGTTTCAACCAACGATTAATTAATTAAAACTTTTTAAAGTTATGCAAAATTTTAAAAAGGAGAGGCCTTTATCTAGTGCTCGCTCCTTTGTTAAAAAAACATTACTGCTGCTTAGCGGTCTTATAATGTTTTTATTTATTCCATTGATTTCCAGGTCTCAAACCCAAACAATTGTCAATTCTACATTAAAAGGGCAGGTTATAGACCAGGTAACCAGAAAAGGAATCGCCGGTGCCAGTGTAAGCATTACAGGTACTACACATTCGGTACAGACTGACAAAGATGGTAGGTTCAACTTTGTAACTGGCCAGAAACTGCCMTATACTTTGGTTATCACTTTTATCGGATATGAGAAAAGGGAAGTGATAGCCAGAACTGAAGCTATAGA
>NZ_JBFTNT010000576.1:0-887 GCF_056397585.1 Pedobacter sp. 05L430
ACCTACGGGTGGCGAAAACTCAACTGGTTTAGGCCTTTCTATAGTAAGAGTATTGGTTGAGGCGCACGGAGGCAGCATCTGGGCCGAAAGTGATGGCCATGATAAAGGCTCTACATTTATAGTTGAATTGCCCTTACAGGATTAAAAACACACAATAGACCAGCTGCGTTCCCAGTTCCCTTTTGGAGGCAGTGCTATAATTCCTTCTTTATCTTTAAGGTTCTGATTGTGGTTTATTCCATCGGCAATACCACACCACGGCTCCAGGCACACAAAATCTGCATCTTTAGCCGCCCAGATCCCAAAAAACGGAAAATCCTTAAAGGTAAAATGTAAACCATGTGAGTCTTTATGGTTCTTAATTGATATACAGTCACTTTTAAGTGTTTTAAATACCAGCGCATCCTTATAAAAAAGCTGATGAGTAAGGGGTAAGGAGTGATCCTGCAGATGTATTATTTCGGTTTCTTCATCAATCAGATCACTATTGATTTTGTAATAAACAAGATTTTCGTCCTTATTGAATTCTAAAAAATAATCATCGTAGCTTATATGCTCATTGGTTGGTATGGCAAAGGCCGGATGTCCGCCAACTGAAAAAAGAAGTTCTTTATTCCCTGGATTTAAAACAATATAAGTGCAGGATAAACTTGCATCAGTAATTTTATAGTGCAGCTTTAGTTTAAAATCGAAGGGATAAACCTTTAGAGTTTCTTCGTTTTGGATAAGCGTAAATACAACTTCTGTGTTACTGATCTGTTCAGCTTCAAATTGATTGTCTCTTGCAAAACCATGTCGTGGTAGTGTATATTCTTTACCCTCAAATAGGTAAGTGTTATTTTTAATGGCGCCTACTATTGGAAAAAGTATAGGACTAAACTTACCCC
>NZ_JBFTNT010000577.1:0-852 GCF_056397585.1 Pedobacter sp. 05L430
GCTATGTGTTAGCTAACTATGTTAGCGAGTTGGTTGGTGGTTTGTTGGGATTAATCCCAACGAAGTACCAACTCAACAACACATTATGCTCCGTTGGTTCCAACCAAAAAGCAATTGGAATAAAGCATTAAAAATAGCCACTCAACAATTAAGTGGCTATGGAGGGTAAAAGAACTTTTTCATATTAAAAGATTTAATGATATGTGGGGATGATGTTACATTTTCACTTTATCATTTATTTATTAATAGTGCATTTAAAAGTATTTAACGATGAGATTTTTTGGCTTTTTTGAAACGAGTGAAACGAGTTTCTTCTTGTCTTGATACTATAGGTAACTATTCCCGTATGGTTACCTATCTCTAGATTAGTTGATATGACTGTCTTTGAACGCAAAAAAAGTTGCTTTTTCATACCTAGTATAGTAGAGTTTATGGTGACCAAACCAAAACTTTACATGAAAGGAGAAAAAGCAACTTTTTTGTTATAAAAACTTTGTATACAACTTAGTTGTTTTTACAGTGATTTAATATATGGAAAAGTATACTGAGAAAAAACGGAGAAATCAAGTATTTCAGAAATTTATTGAACGGCATGTCAAAGAAGGACAAATGGATTTGATAAGGGAGTGCAATACATTCTTGAGTTTTGTGGCAGATAAAACATTAGAGAAACAGAAATTGCATAAATCTAATTTATGTAAAAATCGATTTTGTCCTGTATGTGCATGGCGAAAAGCGAGAAAAGATGCGTTAGGTTTATCATTGATGATGCAATATATTAAGCAAAAAGAAGATAAACAATTCATCTTTTTAACACTTACCACGCCAAATGTTACAGCTGAGCATTTAGAA
>NZ_JBFTNT010000578.1:0-848 GCF_056397585.1 Pedobacter sp. 05L430
TAGTCATTTTTATACGTGGAATGATTAAATGTCCTAGAAARGGCTTAAAATGCAAAATAAAAAGACTACTCATTTTTTGAGTAGTCTATCTGTAGGATAGTTTTTGATATWYTAAATGAAAAGGAGTAATACATAAATCATTTTGTATACATGGGATAATACAAGGTTTAATGCATGGGATAAAAAAGGATATGATTTCACTTTTAAAAAGGGTATTTGAATAATAGAATTGTATTGTAGACATTGATTATTTAGGAGGAATAGAAAATGAGCGAAGAAAAATTCGAACAAGCAAAAGGAAATATCAAAGAGACTATTGGAGATGCTACTGATAATAAGGATTTAAAAGCAGAAGGTAAAGGAGATAAAGCTTCTGGTAAAGCCAAAGAAGTAGTAGATGATGTTAAAGATAAAGCTAATGACTTGATTGATAAAGTTAAAGGAGATAAAAACTAAATAAAAATTAAAACGTCTTAAGTATTATTATGTAGCATACTTGGGACGTTTTTTATTTAAAGTGAATAAAAATAAATAATAAGACACGCATTTATGCCGAGAAAATTTATTGATGTTGAGAAGAACCCTTAACTAAACTTGGAGACGAATGTCGGCATAGCGTRAGYTATTAARCCRACCATTCGACAAGTTTTGGRWTTGTTAAGGGTTCMGAGGMTCAACGTCAATAAAGYAATTRGAATAAAGCAACAAAAGGAGTTGAAGAAAATGAGTGAGAAAACTAAGAAAAGCATTCGTATAGCATTATCTTTTGCACAAGTAGTAGTACAGTCATTTATAGTTTATTATGCTTACAAGCAATATAAATTATCTAAAGAAAATTAATTTTTGAT
>NZ_JBFTNT010000579.1:0-1353 GCF_056397585.1 Pedobacter sp. 05L430
CTATTAGCTAGTTTGCTATTTGAAGTGGCGGCTTACCTGTTTTTATCCTCTTATTTTGGATTCAATAATCATTGGTTTATTCCTATGCTCATCATTAATTTTTTTATCTCTGCCTCGATGCTTATTGCACTAAGGATAACTGTGAAACAATTGTTCCATTACCTTCAAGATCTGGAAGTTGTTTCTAAAGAGGTGTTGCTGATCTATGGAGCTGACAGATCTTCTTTACTGATTAAGCAAGGTTTAGACGCATCTTCAGAAAATAATTTTGAAATATTGGGCTTTGTTGATGATAATCCTGATCGTAGGAATAAACACATAGAACAAAAAAGAGTATACGGTTCTCATTCTATTCAGTACTTGAAAAATAAATATGGAGTAGAGAAGATGATTGTAATGGAGGATTGTATAAACATTGAAGGAAGGAAACTTGCAATAGAAAAGTGTATGGAATGTGGAATAAGAGTTATTTCAGTACCCGCTTCAAATTATTGGTTAAAGGGCAAACTGAGGTTAAGTCAACTCCCTGATTTAAGAATTGAAGACCTTTTACAGCGCGAACCTATTAACATGGAAGGAGAAAATATTAAAGCTGAACTTAAAGGCAAGAGGATTTTAATTACCGGTGCTGCAGGCTCCATAGGGTCAGAGATTGTTCATGTGCCAATGATGGAGCATAACCCGTCGGAGGCCATTTTGACTAACGTGATGGGCACCAAAAATCTTGCAGATCTGGCAATTGACTATGATGTAGAAAAATTTATAATGATATCTACAGATAAAGCTGTAAATCCAACAAATGTGATGGGGGCATCGAAGAGGATCGCAGAAATCTATATTCAGTCCCTTCAAAATTATCAAACTGATGTGGTTCATAGAACAAGGTTTATCACTACCCGGTTTGGAAATGTACTGGGGTCAAACGGGTCAGTTGTTCCACGATTTAGGGCGCAAATTGAAATGGGAGGGCCTGTTACGGTAACCGATCCAAACATAACAAGATATTTTATGACGATTCCTGAAGCAGTACAATTAGTGCTGGAGGCATCAGTAATGGGTAAAGGTGGTGAGATATTTATTTTTGATATGGGTGAGCCAATCAAAATTTTGAACTTGGCTGTAAATATGATCAAGTTAGCTGGGTTTATGCCTTACACCGATATAAAAATTTGCTTCACCGGACTAAGACCAGGTGAGAAATTGTATGAAGAGCTGTTGAATAAAACTGAAAAGGTTGTTCCAACTTATCATGAAAAAATTAAGATATCGAATGTAATTTATTATCCCTACGAATATGTACAACGAAATATAGACGAGTTATTGGCATTGAACTGCTCGAACAATGATAAAGAG
>NZ_JBFTNT010000580.1:0-842 GCF_056397585.1 Pedobacter sp. 05L430
CTCTAACAGAGTTGATATTATTTAACCCTTCGCGATTAACAAAATCAAAACGGTTTGCCATTTCCTGATTTATTAGATCTCGTCCTAAATTGAAATACATATTTACACTGAGGGTCCAGTTTTTATAACCGAAATCGTTATTAAAGCCTCCGGAAACAAGCGGAAGGGCATGTCCGGTCAAGGTTCTGTCGCTATTATTGATAGTATTATCTCCGTTAAGGTCTTTCCAAATCGGATCTCCAGCCTTTAATGTAATGGCATTATAGCTCATTTTTTGACCGTTTGCTCCCACCGGAACTTCCGCATCGGTATTAAAAATACCTWCATTCTTTAATAACCAATAGCTATCTATCGATTCGCCGACTTTTAAAAGTCTGTCACCAACAATCAATTMAGATAAACCACCCGGCAAAGCTTTCAATTTATTTTTATTGAAATTTAAGTTAAGTGAAGAAGTCCATGAAACCTTTTTTGTTGACGGTAAGATATCAGCACTAATTGCAGCATCAATACCAGTATTTGCAATAGACATACCATTTCTAATAACGGTAGTGTATCCGTATTCAGCAGCGCCAGGTACACCTAGCAATTGATTTTTATCTTCTTTAGTATATACATCAACTGAAGCTCTGATCCTGTTTTTCAAGAAAGCAACGTCAACTCCAACATTTAACTGATCCTGATAAGCCCATTCCAGGCCATAAGGAATAGCACCGGCATTATATGGTCTGGTTAGTGTTCCGAAACCGTTATATCCAGGTGCAATTAAATTACCGGTAAAACCAATAAAGGCGGTATACTGAGGGCCCTGAGCATAATTATCAAATAGCTCGGCCCTACCC
>NZ_JBFTNT010000581.1:0-827 GCF_056397585.1 Pedobacter sp. 05L430
GTAGATTATTACTTCAATGAAAATGGCTTTATGGTTTTTACAGAAGCTTATCACTTAAAACGTGGTTATTGCTGTAAAAATAAGTGTAAACATTGTCCATGGGGATTTGGGAAGCAAAAAATAAAAGCTACACCACCAAACAAATAAAGAACGAAAAGATGCAGTTGCAGAAAGAAACGCTTACCACAAAATTTGAGAGCATCCATCACCAGGCCATTGTAAATGTGTGGCATACCAGTAATTGGTGTACCGAGAAACTAAAGCAAACGATCCTGCCTTTTGAGGTTACTACTCAGCAATTTAATATTTTAAGAATTTTGCGCGGACAAAATCCTAGTCCGGCTACCATAAATCTTCTGAAATCAAGAATGCTCGATAAAATGAGTGATACTTCAAGAATAGTGGATAGACTGGTGCAAAAAGGACTTGTTATAAAAGAGTCAAATGCTGTAGATAAACGAGCTGTTGATATTAGAATAAGCGACAAAGGCCTGGAATTGCTTGAACTGATGGATCAGGAGGTTAGTCTTTCAGTACTGATCTCATCAAATTTAACCGAACAGGAAGCCACTACACTAAATGATTTACTTGATAAAATGAGAGGCTAATATATGCTTAATGCGAATGGCTAGAGCTGAAATACCCAATTAGTGCAATCGCTATGCCGCACAGTACGGCAATCATTTTACGTTTTGATACCTTGTGATCTACGCTCGACTCGAATAATATGGTAGTAGAAATATGCAAGAATATACCGATTACAATTCCCATAATTCTGTTGAAATAATTCTCAATACCACCAATAGTTCCATTGCTAAGCCCATAGC
>NZ_JBFTNT010000582.1:0-827 GCF_056397585.1 Pedobacter sp. 05L430
GTAATACATTAATCRTATCACACGCATTTATGCCGAGAAAATTTATTGAGGTTGAGAAGAACCCTTAACTAAACTTGGAGACGAATGTCGGCATAGCGTGAGCTATTAAGCCGACGATTCGACAAGTTTAGGGATTGTTAAGGGTTCCGAGGCTCAACGTCAATAAAGCAATTGGAATAAAGCATTAAAAAATAGCCACTCAATTTGTGAGTAGCTATTTTTGGGCGAAGATCACTTCACATTAAAAGACTAAATGTGAATGAGGATAATGCTATATTTTTACTTTAACACTTATTTATTTTCATCTCATCCAAAACCATTAAAAATAGTCACTCAATTATTGAGTGACTATGGGTTGGTAGAAGAACTATTTCATGTTAAAAGAATTAATGATGTTTGAGAATTATATTTTCACTTTAACATTTATTTAATCATAGTGCATTCAAAAGTATTTAACGATGAGATTTTTTGGCTTTTTTGAAACGAGTTTCTTCTTGTCTTGATAATATAAGTATTTTGACATAGGTTTATAAATACCAAAAAGCTTGGTCATAATAGACCAAGCTTTTTGATAGTGTTATATTAATAACAAAATAAAAAAGAAGTCGCTCACTCCCCCGCCAAAGTTTGTGAATGCGACTTACCCAAGGAAAAACATTAAGTTGTTTTTTATATTTTGTATATCTAGATATTAAACGATATTAGTTTTTTCTTCAAGATATATATTCGGGTGAGCGACTTCTTAAAAATAATTAAGGAGTCGACTTTTTATGAGTAGAGAAAATTATTCAAATGACTTACAAAATAAGGATAGTGACATTTTACAC
>NZ_JBFTNT010000583.1:0-815 GCF_056397585.1 Pedobacter sp. 05L430
AAGATATTGAGTTGCAAAAACCTGTACAACCTATAATGCAAGCTGAAATCCGCCGGCCAGAGCTTAGCCTTTATGAACAGCAACGCAAAAGTCTGGAGGTAAAAGAACAAGCTATAGCAGCCCGGAACCTGCCTAAATTTAATTTGTTTTTGCAGGGTGGTGTAGGCAGGCCAGCATTAAATATGTTGAACAATGCAGCCGAACCTTTTGCCATGGGTGGACTTAGAATGAGCTGGCCCCTATCTGGTTTTTATACCAGCAAAAAAGAAAAGGCAATTATAGACATCAACAGAAAAGAGATTGATCTGCAAAAGGAAAGCTTTTTATTGAACACTAATTTTGTGGTAAAACAGCAGGAATCTGAAATTGATAAGCAAACAAACCTATTGAGCTCAGATGATGAGATTATTGCGTTGCGAGCAAGTATAAAGGAAACATCGGCCGCACAATTGCAAAACGGAGTAATCAATACCAGCGATTATTTACGTGAGGTAAACGCCGAAGATCAGGCCAGACAAAGCAAAATCATGCACCAGATACAACTGCTTATGGCACAGTATAATAAACAAACTACCACTGGCAATTAATTTTTAAACAAACTAATCATGAAGAAAATAGCATTTGCAATAACTACCGCTTTGTTTTTGATGTCTTGTGGGCAAAAGGAACAAGTCTATGATGCTTCGGGCACTTTCGAAGCTGTAGAAACCATCGTATCTGCTGAGGCAACCGGAACCATTAAGACCCTGAATCTTGCAGAGGGGCAGGTACTTAAGGCAGGCGAAACGATAGGCTATATTGATACTACTCAACTA
>NZ_JBFTNT010000584.1:0-811 GCF_056397585.1 Pedobacter sp. 05L430
GGCAATTAATGCGCCTGTTTGAAGTGATGAAACGGACAAATCAACAAATTCAGGGCTGTCAGCTTTATTTAGGTCCTGATCAAATGTCTGCCCTCCACCTCCACTACTGGCTAAACTTCTTCCAGCCATCTCATAGGCTTCCTGTTTGAAAACATCATATGGTTGTAATACACTACCCTCATTAACGCGTGCAGTACCTTGCCATACTGAATCAGCATCTAAAGGACGTCTAATCGTTACCCCTAAATATTTTGAATCAGCATCAGAAGTATAAGTTTTTGTATCACCAGAATTAAAAGTACCGTTGTATTTGTGATCTGTATTCGGCAGACCTTCACTTGGACTACGTTTGTAAAATGAACTATTACCGGTTCCTCCGAGATTTATTCCTCCGAATGCATATGGGGTTGGAATCGGGAATTTGGTCATACGGGTAATCGCTGTTATCCATCCTGGACTTGGGGTTAAATTTCCAGTTATATTACTTATAGCATAATCATAAAGAAACCCTCCTTCACTCCAATCCCCGTTATAATCGAGTCTTTTAGGGTTAAATAAGTTTAAACTTATAGCCCTTGATTTGATAGCTGAAATTAGTAGTGTATTTACTTCTACCCACCCTTTGTTTGTCGCATTAAACGAATCAACAGGGTCAGTCACGGAATTACCTGCTTCAAGAGCTTTAGCGGAGAATGATTTTCCATCTATCGAATATGCTAATGGGATGTAGGCTTCATACGATGTGGCAACATCTCCCTTTTCCCATTGTAGGTTAACCCATCCCGCATCGTTAGCCTCATCTAATCTAACA
>NZ_JBFTNT010000585.1:0-808 GCF_056397585.1 Pedobacter sp. 05L430
GCTTTATAGGCAATTTTTTCTTTCAGGCTGTAATAACTCCAGTTCTGCAATAAGAATGGATCTTCCTTCGCTATTTCTTCCTTTAGTTCCTGATTGACGAGAATAAGGGTTGCCGCCTCATGCTTTACACAGAGGTCTATCAGCATGCGGCTATACACATGGAGTTTATAGTCAATATATTTTCTTTCCTGATGCTGGTAGTCTTCCAGGCTTTTCCTTTTTCGCTTTCGTCCATGGCCACCCCGGTTAAAAGTAACCGCTTTCTTTACCCGGCAGATCGCTGCTTGTATGGCCAATCTCCGGTGTAGGAACTCTTCCTTGTTCCCAATAGTATGTTCCTGGCTGCCGATTTTAACGGTAACGGGATGTTCAATAGATAAGGATGCTTCAGCAATGACGGAGGTATCCAAATGATGTTGTTCCTTTTCGATCTGAATGGCCGCCAACAGATAGATTTTGCCTTGATCCAGTTGGATATGGCTGGCACAAAGTTTTAGGGTGCCATTGAGTACCCTGTTCAGCATAATCTTTTTATCTGATCTGTCTTTACCCAAATAGGTCCTGAATGGAATCTGAAACAGCTTAAAGTAAAAATTTCGTCCATCGGGCGTATGGCTCAGCTTTGAAATCACTTCCGCCCCGAAAGGCAAGGGAATATTCTTTTTATAATTCCTCAGCGACTTTTCACCTTTCCAATAGGCCACCTTTTCCTTGTTAAAAGAGGATATCAGGGTGTTGTTTAGGTAGCTTAGAATATTTGTAGGAATCTGTCCTTTAAAATGATTGGAGAGCAGCCGATAGGTGGTGT
>NZ_JBFTNT010000586.1:0-804 GCF_056397585.1 Pedobacter sp. 05L430
GTCTTGATCGATGAATCCATTGATAGTTTAAATGTTATAAAAATGATGAATTTGGCCTAAACATATAAAAATGCACTAAGCCTGGAAGTCGTAAGTAACCGGAAAATTCTTTATAGAAAAGTACAATCAATATTGAATTATTGATTGTGTTATAACATGCTGCATTTCCTTTATTATTTGATTCCTGGATAAAAATATGTTTTTTTCAATTAAGGTCAAGCAATTTTTATATTCTCGCCGCTAATGTTACAGAAATAATCAACGAAGAGAGAGTAAAAGCGCCGATTCAAAATAAAATCAAAAAAAGGGCTGCTCTGGATGAACAGCCCTCACGATATTGAGTGCGTTATTAGTAACCTGGATTTTGTTTCAACTCACTATTTCTGTTGATCTCATCACGGCTAAATGGTCTGAAATAAATTTTATCTTCCCATTTGCGATTTTCCTGTGCGGTCTCTACAGTTGGTGTGTATGTATAATCATAAACTGAAGTATCATAATGATAAGGCTCAGACATAGTTTTACCTGCTTTAAAAGTACCGGACACTTTAATGTAAGTCGCTTTCCTACCCAAGGTTGCAGGTGCTATCATCCATCTGCGCGTATCATGATAACGTTGTTCTTCATATACCATTTCAATTCTGCGCTCATGGCGATAAATTTCGGTTAAAACTTCCTTCGAACTACCTGCAATTGCAGGCATTCCTGAACGGAAACGAATACGATTTAACCACAATACAGCCGGAGCGAAATCGCCTAGCTCTATACTGGCTTCAATATAATTCATTACCGCCTCAGTATATC
>NZ_JBFTNT010000587.1:0-804 GCF_056397585.1 Pedobacter sp. 05L430
CATGATACCGAGGCGGGTTTACTTCATGTTGCGAATCATCATGTTTCACCGGGCAAAAAACAATGGACCTGGGGGCATAGCGACTTTGGTGTGGCTTGGGATAGAAACCTGACGGATGAAGACGGTCCTTATATTGAGTTAATGACGGGTATGTTTACTGATAATCAGCCTGATTTCACCTGGTTGATGCCAAATGAGGAAAAGTCTTTCACACAATATTTTATGCCTTACCGATCATTGGGCGTAGTTAAGAATGCAAGCAAAGATATTCTACTGGCTATTAGTAAAATAGATAAAAAAGTTGAACTTAAAATTTATGTAACATCTGTACAAAACAACTTATCGATTAAGCTGACCAATGGCAATAAAACTTATTTTGAAGAGCTAGCAAGTATTACACCTAAGGAGGTTTATGTTAAAGAGATAGCCATAGGAACAGATTTTAATGAGAATGAGCTATTGCTTGTTATTAATAGTGCTAAAGGGCGCGAACTATTGAGATATGAGCCTTCAAAGAATAGAATTAATGATATCCCTGAACCAGCAAAACCTGCGTTATCTCCTGAAGAGATCAAAAGTAATGAACAATTATTTTTAACAGGGCAGCATCTGGAACAGTATAGACACGCAACTTATAGTCCTGTGCCATACTATGAAAAGGCCCTGGAAAGAGAGCCAGGAGATATAAGAAATAACAATGCATTAGGCCTTTGGTATTTGAGACGAGGACAATTTGAAAAGAGTGAGTCTTATTTTCGCAAATCTATAGAAACCAGTGTCCAAAGGAATCCGAATCCTTATGAT
>NZ_JBFTNT010000588.1:0-802 GCF_056397585.1 Pedobacter sp. 05L430
AATCAGCATTCCGTAAAAAGATAATCCGGCAGCAATCAGGGCAAGTACCCYTTTCCATGATTTGAACGGAGCTATTGCAAGCACAATAGCAATCATTACAAACGAAGCCTGGGAAACACCAAACTGTCCCGAATCACCATAAAAAGAAAAGACCCTTAATCTTCCCCATAATAAGTGGGTAACTGCTCCAACTTCATCTAAAAATTTTTGCTCACCAGATGAAACACCTATATGCTGTTGCTTCATACCGTTCAAAGTTGCCAGTAACGACAAAGCAATTAACAATATCAACACCCAGTTTAGTTTCTTCTCAGAGTCAATCAACAGAAATACCAGGGGGATGATCAGCATAGGAAACAGCGCAGTACTTCTTATCTCCTGCAACCACCCTATCACACTGGCTCCTTCAGGGTTTATAATTTCAACTACACTAATGATAAACCACATCAGCATTAGTTTGGTAAGCGGATTATTTAAGCGCGTCCAGTCATATCGCTTGTGCTGAATAATCACAATTACCCAAATCAGCAACAAAAGAGCCTCTATTCCTATACCATAGGCTATACCACCAACCTCACGTGATAAGATCCCAAATAGAAAGCAATAAGCCGTTAAGGCGTATAGACCTATATAAGGTTCTTTAAAAAGAAAGATCATAAAAACAACAAACAACGCCGCTAAAATCAAAAGCACCGCGCCCATTGGATTAATATATGTTATCAAACTAACTCCAAAAGCAACCAATATCCCTAAAACCGACAAAATAATTGTACGCCATGTTTGTGATAATGAGGATAAAAAC
>NZ_JBFTNT010000589.1:0-797 GCF_056397585.1 Pedobacter sp. 05L430
GGTTGAACATTGACATTTATTTGCTATTTGTTTAAGTTGAATTTAATACGATAAGGGAAAGGGTGAACCAACTACATGATTAACTAATCCTATTTTCAAAAGGAAACAATTGAAAGTATTTTATTTACAAATAGCGTTTGATTTGTGTTGTTTTCAATTGTACTTTTCAGGATAGGATGAAAATTCTGTAGTTGGCTCTAAAAGTATTTTGTTAGAGTTCATCTATATAGATTTATGCCTCCTATTCTGAATAGATTAGGAGGCTTTTATTGTCTTCAATTACTTATGAGAGGATGAGGAAATATGAAAATAATGTTAGAGGGACTTCATATAAAACATTATGTTCAAGATCGTTTATTGTTGAACATAAATCGCCTAAAGATTTATCAGAATGATCGTATTGGTTTAGTTGGTAAAAATGGAAATGGAAAAACAACGTTACTTCACATATTATATAAAAAAATTGTGCCTGAAGAAGGTATTGTAAAACAATTTTCACATTGTGAACTTATTCCTCAATTGAAGCTCATAGAATCAACTAAAAGTGGTGGTGAAGTAACACGAAACTATATTCGGCAAGCGCTTGATAAAAATCCAGAACTGCTATTAGCAGATGAACCAACAACTAACTTAGATAATGACTATATAGAAAAATTAGAACAGGATTTAAAAAATTGGCATGGAGCATTTATTATAGTTTCACATGATCGCGCTTTTTTAGATAACTTGTGTACTACTATATGGGAAATTGAAGAAGGAAGAATAACTGAATATAAGGGGAATTATAGTAACTATGT
>NZ_JBFTNT010000590.1:0-797 GCF_056397585.1 Pedobacter sp. 05L430
TTTAGAGACTGTTTCCCGAAAGGCGTAGTAAACACCATATATGGTCGTGGTAATAAGATCATTCCTAACCTGATGAAATCGGGCGATATAAATGTGTTAACCCTTATTGGTTCAAGTAAGGTAGCCAATGAGCTTAAAAAGCTGCATCCTAAAGTAAACCGTTTACGTGCAATACTTGGGTTGGATGCTAAAAATGCAGCCATTATAACTGCAAATGCTGATGTAAAGTTAGCAGTACAGGAAACAGTGTTGGGGTCTTTATCGTTTAACGGACAAAGATGTACGGCGTTAAAAATCGTATTTATACATCGCAGCCTTGCTGATGTGTTTTTAAAGGAGCTTTCTGAAGCTGTGGCGCAGCTTAAATTTGGGATGCCCTGGGAGCATGGTGTATCATTAACTCCTTTACCTGAACCTCATAAACCTGCATATATACAGGAGTGTATTGCAGATGCCATAGCCAATGGTGCCCATGTGATAAATGAAAATGGTGGTGCTACAAATGAATCGTTTGTATTTCCTGCAATTGTTTACCCGGTTAAAAAAGGTATGAAATTATATACCGAAGAGCAGTTTGGCCCGGTTATACCCGTTGTACCTTTTGATGATCTGGAAGAAACTATTGAGTACCTTATCGAATCTACACACGGCCAGCAGGTAAGTATTTTTAGTAATGATGATGAAGAAATAGCTGAACTTATTGATCCTTTGGTGAATCAGGTGAGCAGAGTAAATGTGAATTGCCAGTGTCAGCGTGGTCCGGATGTATTTCCGTTTACTGGCAGAAAAGATAGTGC
>NZ_JBFTNT010000591.1:0-793 GCF_056397585.1 Pedobacter sp. 05L430
TCATAATATCTATTAAAGCGGGTACAATAGCCATTGCGCTACTCTTTTTAAAATGATCATAGTCATATGATCTTTTAGAGCGCCCTGTTCCTAAAGAGAGTAAATAAATGTCATTGATTCTGGTTTGATTAAATGCCTTTGTAACTTCTATTAAGCCACTTAACGCCGGATTTGTAGCAAACACCCCTCCATCAAGTAAAGGATATCTTACATTAGCTAAAGAGTGTATTTCAGCCACACTAAAATACGTTGGTGCTGCCGAAGTTGCCCTACAAACATCCTTTAAATAAAAATCCCTTACATCGCCACGCACTATGGCGTTCTGCTGTCTAAAAAAATGTGTTTTGCGCAGTTCTATATTATAAGCACTTATTATACAAGGCTTAATAAGCTGGCTAAGTTTTATTTTATCAAAATACTTCTTCAAAACCCCCTCAAAGATTTGGCTGTTATAGCGTTCTCCCGCTAAACCAAATTTTGCTCTTAAGCGCTTAAAGAAGCTCATTTTAAAAATCTCATTACCATGCTCCAGATATAGATCCAATGCTTCTTTAGCAGAAAATCTTGGTCGGGTTGGATGCTCATCCGATGGGCAAAGCAACAGACAGGTTAAAATACCTCCGGTACTCGTTCCTGCAAAAAAGTCAAAATAATCAACAATAGCGGCATCTGGATTTTTACTTTCTTTTTTTAATTTTTCCTCGAGCGCTACTAAAAGCATCCCTGGAATAATTCCTCTTATCCCGCCACCATCTATAGAAAGGATTTTCTTCATAATACATGTGGGTTACCG
>NZ_JBFTNT010000592.1:0-769 GCF_056397585.1 Pedobacter sp. 05L430
GGGCTTATATGGGTAATAGTTCAGTTCGTTATTATCCAATATTTTGTATTGCTTGCAGCAAGGTTCGATTTGTTCTTCGTAAACACACTGGGCTTTGGATTTGGATACGGCGCCATAACATTTWTACTGCTTTTGGCGGCCAGTATTACCTACGCCATCTACTACTCAATTAAGCATAAAAAGTACAATCTWAACCTCAGCATGATCTGCCTAACATTTGTATTGTTTGGCTTTAGCTCTTACTTTTTAATCATTATAAGAGCAGATGCGAAGCCAAGCTTAAACCTTTCGAATCCTGATAATGCTTTTGCTTTATATGGTTATTTAGGACGTACAAATTACGGTCAAACGCCCCTTTTATACGGACAAACTTTTGATGCCAAACAAATTGACGGCAAAGAAACTTATACCAAATACAGAAAAGGAAAAGATAAATATGAGGTTTCAGGAAGAGGTATAGATGTGGAATATGACAAGAATTTATTGTTTCCAAGAACATATAGTGACAAACCAGATCACATAAACTTTTACAAGCAGTGGTTAAATCTTGCTGACGGAGAAACCCCTTCTTTTGCCCAAAATTTAAAGTTCTTTGCATCATACCAGGTAGGTTTTATGTACTGGCGCTACTTTTTCTGGAATTTTGTTGGTCGACAAAATGACAATCAGGGTCAGGGAGGCTATAGCGAAGGGAACTGGATAACCGGAATTAAATCGCTGGATGCTATACGATTGGGAAGCCAAACCAACCTGCCACCAAGTATTGTTG
>NZ_JBFTNT010000593.1:0-755 GCF_056397585.1 Pedobacter sp. 05L430
CAATTACTTCAAGCGGGTCAGAATGTTGCAGCTACCTCCCGCGATTTAAAGGCATTGGTAGATGCCGTCGGTGTTACCGCACCAAACTTTCTACCGCTGCAAGTAGAACTGAGTAATGAAGACAATGTTGGTTGCGCCATCCATCAGACAAATGTAGCCTTTAGTAGTATTGATGTTGTAATAAATAATGCAGGCTATGGTATTGGAGGAAGTATCGAAGAATTAAGTGATCGTGAAACCCGAAATAGCTTTGAAATAAATGTCTTTGGAACGTTGAACGTTATCCGAATGGTAATGCCTTACATGCGCATTCAAAAGTCGGGACATATTATTAATATATCTTCGATAGCAGGTATAACGGGCACAAGCGGCTGGTCAGTTTACGCAGCTACAAAATTTTCGGTGGTTGGATTGTCCGAGGTTCTTGCACAGGACGTTGCTGAATTCGGAGTTAAAGTAACAGTGGTGGCGCCTGGTGCATTTCGTACTAATTTCCTAAATGAAGATTCAATCAATATCGCGCAACATACTATTCCGGAATACACTGAAGTACATAACGCGCAKAAGATGATGCTGCAAAAAGCTGGAAAGCAAATTGGGGACCCTGAAAAGGCAGCAGAAGCCATCATTGAGATAGCTCATTTAGAAAACCCTCCGCTTTACCTGTTGCTTGGCGAAGATGCCTACAATCGTGCCATGACTAAATTGGAAAAGCTGAAAAAGGATTATTTACTCAACGAAGAGCTATCGAAAGC
>NZ_JBFTNT010000594.1:0-742 GCF_056397585.1 Pedobacter sp. 05L430
TTTTTTTTGCAGGCAGTATATGAAGTAGCAGAATCAATAATACCCTTTAGTGAAAAGAATTCTAAGTATAAAATAAACAAGATTTTAGAAAGAATTGCGGAGCCGGAAAGGGTTATCATTTTTAGAGTGCCTTGGTTGAATGATAAAGGTGAAGTTGAAATTAATCGTGGGTTTAGGGTTCAAATGAACAGCGCAATTGGTCCATATAAAGGAGGTTTGCGCTTTCACCCATCTGTAAACTTAAGTGTACTTAAGTTCCTTGCGTTTGAACAAGTATTTAAGAACAGCCTTACCGGGTTGCCTATGGGTGGGGGTAAAGGAGGTTCAGATTTTGACCCAAAAGGGAAATCTGATGCTGAGGTGATGAAATTCTGCCAAAGTTTTATGACCGAATTATATCGCCATGTTGGTGCTGATATTGATGTTCCTGCCGGAGATATTGGTGTAGGGGCAAGAGAAATAGGATTTCTGTTTGGTCAGTATAAGCGCATCAGAGGCGAATTTACAGGGGTTTTAACAGGAAAAGGGTTTGAGTGGGGAGGAAGTTTAATTCGTCCTGAAGCAACTGGCTACGGTGTGGTATACTTCGTTGAAGAGATGCTGAAGCTGAAAGGTGATTCTTTAAAAGGAAAAAACGTTGTCATTTCAGGTTCTGGAAATGTTGCTCAATATACAGCAGAGAAATGTATAGAAGTAGGGGCAAAGGTATTGACCTTGTCAGATTCGGAAGGTTTTGTTTATG
>NZ_JBFTNT010000595.1:0-717 GCF_056397585.1 Pedobacter sp. 05L430
TTCCCTGCCAATCCTTACTATGGTCGGCATAAGTAAAAAACTTATCAATAATTAACCCGCTTGTGAAACTTCCAAAAAGTGCTCCAAAACCGTTTACCATCATCATGAATAAACCCTGTGCGCTGCCTCTTATTGAGGCATCAATTTGAGTTTCCATAAATAAGGAACCCGAGATATTGAAAAAGTCGAAAGCCATACCGTAAACAATACAAGATAGGATGATCATCCATAAACCTCCTGCCGKATCAGCAAAAGCGAAAAGACCAAATCTTAGCACCCATGCAAGCATACTTAGCAACATCACATACTTAATTCCAAATTTCCTTAAGAAGAAAGGTATTGCAAGAATAAATAGTGTTTCAGATATCTGGGAAATGGACATTATAATTGCAGGGTATTTAACAGCAAGTAGGTTTTCGTACTCCGGGATATTTTTAAAGTCGTGCAAATAGGTATCGCCGTAGGCATTTGTAAGCTGTAGAGCTGCCCCTAAAAACATAGAGAAAAAGAAAAATACCGCAAATTTCTTTTGCTTAAATAATGTAAATGCCCTTAAACCCAGCGCATCAACAAATGACTTCGAATCAATTCTGTTCGCAAGGGGAGGGCATTTAGGTAATGTAAAGGCATAAATACCTAAAGCCAGTGAAACAGCCGAAGCAATATAAAATTGATTAGAGGATGCCTCGTTTCCTGAAAGACTTACAACCCATAAAG
>NZ_JBFTNT010000596.1:0-714 GCF_056397585.1 Pedobacter sp. 05L430
CAATATTGCCTGTTCTGCTGAACATGGATTATCCCCTTTGCCCAAAAAATAGGCTGTTACACGCTCAATCATTGGTTGTTGAACATGCTGCAATGCTTCAAAAATAAATTCTTCTTCGTAACCATCCTTTTTAAGAGTAATCTTATTTCCAAATACGGGAAAACTTATTTTCCCAGTTGAGCCTGTTATTTCGCAAATATCTTTCTTGTCAGCTTCTGATACTGTAAAACACCAGGTCCCATTAAAGACCACGCCATTTTCAAATAAAATTTGTCCGGTAACAAGATCGTCTGCGGAATATTCTTTTGATTGGTTTACTGAAATGCCCGATGAGCTACTTACTTTCCCAAAGTAATAAATCATCAAATCTAACTGATGAGGTGCAAGATCATGGAAAAGACCACCTCCAGAAATAGATGGGTCAAGCCGCCAGTTAGTATCAGTACTGGCAATTAAATTATGTGCCGGAGATTGAAGCATTTGCAATTGAACAAACCTGATATCGCCAATCACTTTATCCGACAATAATTGCTTTACTTTTAAAAATATAGGTTGTTCTCTACGGTAATGTGCTACACATAATTTAACATTAAAATTAATTGCAGCATTTTTCATTCTCAAAGCCGATTCTGTATTTAACGTCATCGGTTTTTCTACATAAACGGGCTTTCCTGCAGCCAAAGAGAGCAACGTGTACTCCTCATGCTGTAAAGG
>NZ_JBFTNT010000597.1:0-696 GCF_056397585.1 Pedobacter sp. 05L430
GTACTGCTCGGCTGTAGAGCTTCTGTCAATAGTATCAATAATCTTATACCTAACCGCCTTAAATAGGTACGAGGATAGCTCTCCTTTTATATCCAAAGTGGTCTTTTTCTCCCACAAACTCAGAAAAATCTCATGAATAATATCTTTTACCTGCTCTCTATCCTTAAGTTTCCTATAAGCATGCACATAGAGCAATCCTTTATACTTGTTGTACAAAGTTTCAAAGGCCTGCTGATTCCCGAATTTCATTTCTAGTAAAAGGCTAGCATCATTGTTATGCTCTACAATCATTTTAACAGTAAAGTTTAATGTTTAGATAGCGGTTACACCATAGAAGTATATCCAGAGAGGTATTCGACAAATAAAATTCTAAAGTAATTAATATATTCACAACTACATTTAATATTTATCAAAAACTAAAACAAAATCGGCAATTAATAACTTAAGATAAATGACAAACTAGTTAATTATGGCATTTATAGATTACTACAAAACCCTGGGACTAGAAAAAAGTGCTACGCAGGACGATATTAAAAAAGCCTATAGAAAATTGGCCAGAAAATATCATCCCGATCTAAACCCTAACGACAAAGATGCCAATAGGTTGTTTCAGCAAATAAATGAGGCTAATGAGGCGCTGAGCGATCCCGAAAAGCGCAAGAAATACGATGAATACGGGGAACATTGGAAAAATGC
>NZ_JBFTNT010000598.1:0-681 GCF_056397585.1 Pedobacter sp. 05L430
GCTATATCATGAGAGGTATCTTTATGCTTACTTTCTTTAACGAAGGTAGTCTGTTCAGGGGCCTTGTTTTCAAGAAAATCGGCCATCCCTGCGGCAGTAGGATATTGGTATAATCTGGTGATAGGTAAATGACAATTGAATTGGTACTTTAACTCTGCTACTGTTTTTTGAGCAAGAAGCGAATTGCCCCCAAGCTCAAAAAAATTATCGTCAATTCCGATTTTATCATATTGAAATATATCGATGAATAGACCAATAATGTCTTTCTCAAGCTTTGTTTTTGGGCTTTTATAAAGCGTGTTTAGTTCAGGCCTTTTAAGATCTGGTTTTGGTAGTGCTTTCCTGTCTACTTTTCCACTTGTAGTTTTAGGAAGCTCTTCGAGCCAAACAAAGCCGGATGGGATCATATAATCCGGCAGGAGGTTACTTATATGGTGTCTAACCTTATTGCTGTCTCCTGTGGCCTTATTTCCTGTCAAATAGGCTATCAGCGCTTTTCTGCCGGGGTAGTCTTCTCTTAATATCACCACGGCCTGGTTAACGCTTTCTTCTTTCATCAGGGCAACTTCAATTTCGCCTAGTTCAACCCTGTTGCCTCTGATCTTAATTTGCCCATCTTTCCGGCCCTTAAACTCTATTTCTCCATTGTCTAAAAGCCTACCGAGATCTCCGGTTCTATAG
>NZ_JBFTNT010000599.1:0-669 GCF_056397585.1 Pedobacter sp. 05L430
AATGGGTAATGGGTGCAGGTGTTGATTTCATGATGGGATCGCATAAATGGCATGGTGTTGCGCCAAACGACGAGCAACTTGCACTAGCTCTTGCCCAATTACCAAGTACGCTAAAAGATTATTAAWTAGCTTTTAATGAAACCCTGCGTAGCAAGCTTGAACACCATTAACTAAAAATAGAAAACTCGTGAAAACCTGCGCAGCAAGCTTGAACACAGTTAAACAAAAATAGAAAACTCGTGAAAAAATATACATACACTGAAAAAAAAGATACCCGCTCTGGTTTTGGAGCAGGATTACTTGAAGCAGGTAAAAAAAATCCTGAAGTAGTTGCACTATGCGCAGACTTAGTGGGCTCTTTAAAAATGGATGCCTTTATTAAAGAATTCCCAGAACGCTTTTTCCAGATTGGTATTGCTGAGGCAAACATGATTGGTATTGCAGCCGGTTTAACCATTGGTGGTAAAATTCCTTTTACAGGAACTTTTGCCAATTTTTCTACAGGCAGGGTTTATGATCAGATCCGCCAATCGGTAGCTTATTCTGACAAAAACGTAAAAATATGTGCTTCCCATGCTGGATTAACCCTTGGGGAAGACGGTGCAACTCACCAGATTCTTGAAGACATAGGCTTAATGAAAATGCTTCCTGGCATGACTGTAATTAACC
>NZ_JBFTNT010000600.1:0-668 GCF_056397585.1 Pedobacter sp. 05L430
GTACGAGAGAAACAAGCGTCACGACCAATTATTAACAACGATCGAGACCACGACCTCGAACTTTAATCAAGCTACAGACTTCGCACAAAAGCGTTTTATAAGCGCGGCGAGACATTAYATTGAACGGATTAATAACGATAATTTAAAACAAGATTTTCAAACAGCTATACAAAAAGAATTAGAAGATGTTAAAGCAGATACACAAAACGTAGTTAAAGAAGTTCAAAACAACCAATCCGAACTGCGACAAGCCAATAACAATTATAAAAAAATGATTGATGAACGTATGAAGAGCAACGCAATAGTGATTAAACAATATGATCAAGTCATACATCGTTTAACTAAAGGCATCACAGCCATGTTTTTTATCGTTGCCTTAGTGATGGTCGCCTTTTTAGTTATAAGTCCCTTAGGTGACTGGTTAGGCGTCCAACATTTTTACGAATGGCTGAACCACGTGCTTAAAACGGGGCATTCAGCATGGCGTTATTTCATGCTTGTTTTCTATCTTGTACCTTATATTTTATTTGGAATGCTTATATATGCCATTTTAAAAGCATATGAGCGTCTTTAATACAAAACAAATAGAAAATTACCTTTTGTTTAATGAAGAAGCTATATTAAGCTTAATATAACTTAGAAAGTAAAAAGGAGTGCTCGCCTTGAAT
>NZ_JBFTNT010000601.1:0-666 GCF_056397585.1 Pedobacter sp. 05L430
AAATTTATTGTTTTCATAACTTATTTGTTAATTTTAATTTCTCCCAAATAATCTTCGTTATCACATTCGATCACTGGCATAAAAAGCAAATTAGCATCATTAATTCTAAAGACTGTTGCTAATTTCTCACCCTGCTGAAGTAATACTTCTACGTGGTCAGTATTGGTAATTTTGCATGCCATTCCTAATCTAAATACCAGTTTAGCAGAGAAATATGAGATTCCAATTTTTATCTTCTTTGCTGGATCAACTTCTTTTTGAATGGGAATTGCTTTAACCTCACCTTCACCTTCGCATACAGGACAATCACAATATTTCTCATAGAATTTATCATTCCATTCATGCTGAAATTCAACCTCTCCCTCTCCTTCGCAACAATCGCATGTTTTAGTAACATCAACTTTGGGACATTCCTTAATTATTGACCGGATATCCTTAATGTCAATTTTTCCAAGGACACCCCCTGTTTCAGGAATAACACTAAGAACATTCTCATGATTATAATCTGTCAATTCCTGAACATCAGGCGTAAGATCAGCATTAATTATAACCATGGTAAACGCATCAGTTGCAATTGCTTTATCCCCAATTCTGAATGGATTATTTTGCCATTCTCTCATCTCATCATCATTGACAAATAGATTAAGCAGCTCCGTATAGTTTATG
>NZ_JBFTNT010000602.1:0-660 GCF_056397585.1 Pedobacter sp. 05L430
CTATTATTGGTTTTGGCACTTATTTCAAAAACGTAATCACCTGGTTCTAACGAAGAAAACTCAAGTCTCCTGTTTTTTGTCTCGGTCCAGTTGGCATCAGATTTTAAACGATAGCGGTAAACAATATTTCTATTTTGAAAATCAATGGCGCTATAATAAAATGAAATGTTATTGTCAGATGGGTCAAGCGTATGACTAGTCTCATTTAGCCCAAGCTTCATCTTATTATTAATTATAGATGATATAAATACTTTAGGGGGCTCATTTATGGTTTTAACCTTATTGATTGAAAAATAGACCAGGCCGCTGTTAGTTGCGAAATATGCATAACTGTTATCAATATACAATGAGTTAACATCATCTTTAAGCAAAGCATTGGTAAATTCAAAAGTTTCTACAAGCGTCTTTTGATTATTTAATGAAACCTTGTTAATGCCATTATTGGTAATTATCCATACATCATTACCCTTTATGAATAGCTTTTTACAAATATTATCTGCAAGTCCATCTCTTTGGGTAATTATCTTTATCACTTTTCTGTTTTTGATAAAAATAATTCCATATCCATCAGTAGCAAGTACTATAGTACCATCGCTCAATTCCTTTATGTCATTAATTCTTCGGGTTAAAAGGCTGCTCTTTTCATAATAACTGTATAAT
>NZ_JBFTNT010000603.1:0-654 GCF_056397585.1 Pedobacter sp. 05L430
CTATAACTCCATTTTTACTAATTGCTCTGTTTGTTGTAAATGGTCTTATCGTGTATCATTATGATTCTTTGTTCTATAAAACGATATTTATTTTACAGATTTTATTTTATACTTTAAGTATACTCGGATACATTTTTGAGAGTAAAAATATACGCATAAAGGCGCTTTTTGTACCTTATTATTTTTGTTTGATGAATTATGCCGTAATAGCTGGAATAATCAGGTATTTTAAAAAGAGCCAAAGTGCCGCCTGGGAGAAATCAAAAAGAAAATAGATCTGATCTTATTGGTAATCCCAGTAATTTAGTGTGGCCTCAGGTTCTTCAAACGCAATACAGCCTGCATATTCTTTATCTGGCATAAAACTTTGGAGGTAGTATTTAACTTGTTTTCTGGTAATTGAACTGTTCAAACTGTTAAGCTCATTCATATTGTCTATTAAACCCTCTCCGGAAGCTTTGAGTACAGCCTCTTTTCTTGTCCATATGGAATAGAAGTTGGCGCTTGTATTTTGATTGCTTATTAGTTGTAGTTCCTCTGGGCTAAAACTAGAAGTGGTAATATCGTGATAATTGAAATGATGGTCTATATGTTCAATATCAATTCCTATTTTAAATGGGCTTACACCAATGAGAATGTAGCTTTTACTATGGG
>NZ_JBFTNT010000604.1:0-645 GCF_056397585.1 Pedobacter sp. 05L430
ACCTTGGTTTAAACGATACTGATCCCAGAGATTGGCCTGAATTTAAAGGCGATTTCAAATCAGACTATTCATGGCTATTGGATACACTTAAAAAACAAAATCCCAATGTAAAGCTATTTATATGCAAACTTACACCCATATTTAACGGCCATCCAAGGTTTAAATCTGGTACACGCGATTGGTATTGGCAAATTCAGGAACAAATTATTGAAATAGCTAAGGCTAACAATACTGGCTTAATTGACCTAACATCGGCTTTATATAACAGACCCGATTTGTTTGCCGATAATCTGCATCCCGATAAGGAAGGAGCAGCCATCATCGCAAAAACTGTTTACGGAAACCTTACCGGCAATTATGGCGGACTTGAACTTCCGGAGATCTTTACGAATCATATGGTGCTTCAGCGCAATAAACCAATAAGTATATATGGTAYAGCAAATAGCAGTGAACAGATAAAAGTTTTGTTTAATCATAAACAGCTTACCGCAGTTGCTGATAATTATGGCAAATGGAGGGTTCAGTTTACCGAAATGTCACATGGCGGACCATATGAGTTAAGTGTGCAATCAGGCAATAAAACCATTTCTTTAACAGACATTCTTATTGGCGATGTTTGGCTATGTTCAGGGCAGTCGAATATGT
>NZ_JBFTNT010000605.1:0-630 GCF_056397585.1 Pedobacter sp. 05L430
CATCTCCTAATCGAGATGCCAGCAGAAAAGAAATATCATAGTAACGTTGTTTAACAACTGAATGAGTTTTATATGGATGATTTTCATAATACAGCCCCGAGTATTTGAACGATGCTTTCTCATTCTGGTTTTGAAAATAAGCTTTGGCCAGCAAATCGTAAAATCGGTAAGTAATAGGGCTATGAGTCCGTTCTGCAACTTCCATAGCGGAAATTATTTTTTCCATTACTCCTGATTCTACCAATAGTCCATCTCCAAAGCTCTGACTTAGAATACTGTAAGTCTTCAATAGTTCTATCGTGTCATTGAGCCTTTTGCTTTTCATCTTCTGATACTCCGCAATCGCACTGTCTCTTTTCTTTTCTAACAGATACTTTCTCCCTTTGAAATAATGAAGATAGGGGTCAACTGGATTGTTATAAATCTTAAAAAGACTGTCATGCTTATCAATTACTCTTTTGTAGGTCTCAGTTGATAGGGTATCCATCGCTATAACTGCTTCCAGATAATCCTTTTCAGGATTGCTCCTATGCATATTTTTTTTCTGCATTTTAGAAGTATTTTCTTCATTTCTGCATGCACAGAATATCAAGGCACCACAAAACAGAAAACGAACAAGAGGGGTTACTG
>NZ_JBFTNT010000606.1:0-628 GCF_056397585.1 Pedobacter sp. 05L430
GACACAGCCAACAAATTACTTTATTTCCTATATGGATACCTATACCAAAATAATTCCGGCTTAGGAACGGCAGAATTGGCTTATAATAAAGCATTAGTTATAGATGAGAATTATTTCGATGCTTTGTACCAATTAGGTGTCGCGTATATACAATCTGCCAATGAAGCCTTAAAATCAACCAGCGCAGATAAAAATCAGAAATTTACATCATTCATTAACAGAGCTGAAGTTGCATTACTACAAGCTCATGAGATCAATCAGAATGATAAACCAACTGTCCAGCTGTTAATAGAAATCTATACGCGTAAGAACAAGCTGGATAAAGTTCAAGAACTTAAATCCAAACTAGAAGAGTTTTAATTCGGATAACATCCCTCACAAGAGAGATGTGCAATTTATTACTTAACATAATATTAATTATGTGACTTATATATAATATTATTTGTAAGTGCGTTCTATCAGTTTTTTTATTATTTTGCAATAAGTGATTTTGCTGATACATAGTTTTAAAAATTGTCAAATTATTGGTATTTGATCTGCTAAATTTGCAATATGTTTGATCGTCCCATTAGAAGTATTCATGATTTCCTGCTTAGCACTTACTTTGCTGACGGCCTGAGAATTACAT
>NZ_JBFTNT010000607.1:0-616 GCF_056397585.1 Pedobacter sp. 05L430
GGTATAACGATAATGGAGTCGTAAAAAGGGGTGTGGTATTTATTAAGGAAATAGTGCCAAAATTTGCATTATCAATAGTAGCCAATGCTATTTATAACGAAAACTATGAGGCAATGCCAATGAGTCACTGTATAAAGGAAAATGAAGAAGATCGTTATGTAGAATATAAGTGGCGGTATAACAATCAATGGCAAAGTTTTAGTGTAACGGCAAACAAAGCCCTTTCAGAAATCCAGACGGGAAGCGAAACCGAATTTATTACAGGCCACTACTGGGGATATGCAAGATATAGCTCAGAAAAAACTAACGAATATGAGGTAAAACATCCTAAGTGGGCCCAATACAAAGTAAAAAGCTTTAATATCGCTGTTGATTTTGGATTGGTATATGGACAGAATTTTAGTTTTCTTACACAGCAGCAACCTGTATCGGTAATGCTCGCCGAGGCCTCTGATATTTCTGTTGAACGAAAGAATACGATTCGTATTTAAATACTTATTATTATTGCGTATCCGGATCATATTCCAGCGGAAGCTGATCTGCTATACGTTTACGACCCCAAAATCCCTGGATCAATAGGTTTTTGTATCCTGCATAGCTACCTCTAACATCAACC
>NZ_JBFTNT010000608.1:0-615 GCF_056397585.1 Pedobacter sp. 05L430
CTATCAGGTAGTGGTAGCCTTCTCTGATGGTTTTATCATCTTCAATAATTACAATTCTTGCGGCTTCCTGATTAGGCATCTTTAAAATGTTTTAGGGTCGAAAAATTAACAAGTAACAATACACTGGTACCATTGTCATTAGAAATGATCTTTAAATCGGCATTTATTCTTTTTGCCCTAACATACATATTGTTCATGCCATGCCCATCTTTAGCGTGTGCTACATCAAAGCCGATTCCATCGTCCTGAAGGGTGATCAACAGCATGCCGTTGTTTAATTTGGCCTCAAAATTTATCACCCTGGCTTTGGCATGTTTCAGTGAGTTATGTATAGACTCCTTAAAAATCATCAATATGTTTCGGCTCATATCTAATGATAATTTGGTGTATTTGTTATTGAGATCTATATCAAATTTAAAGAGAATAGGAGTTTCATTAACCATTTCCTGACCGAAATCTTTAATGTGGTTTAATACCTGTTCTAAGGAATCATTTTTTGGATTTAAAGACCATAATATATCTTTGGTTCCATTATACAGTTCGTCAACATTGCAACGGATCTTTTTTAAGATATTCCTTTTTTCGGTATCATCTTTATCGATCATGCTACCCAAT
>NZ_JBFTNT010000609.1:0-615 GCF_056397585.1 Pedobacter sp. 05L430
TCCACTAAGTGACCGCTTATTGTTTTGTGGGAAAAACTTATCAAAGAAGGTAAATGGTTTTGGATAATAATTAACCCCGCCAAAATAAGTACCTATCCAAATACCACCTTCTTTATCCTTAGCAAAGGTATAAACCGCATTATCTGATATGGCATATCGGTCGTTTGGATTTTTACGCAGGTTGGTATATTTCCCTGTTTTTAAATTGTAAACAAATACACCTGACTCTGTTGCTACCCAATATTCATCTCCACTATTGTGAATAAAGTTCTTGGCATAAATACTTGTCTTATCCTTATTAAAGGTTAAAATATCTTTATAGCTCAAAGTAGCAAGATCAAACAATTTTACGCCCTGATGTGAAGTTCCTATTAAAATAGAATTAGAGGCAGTAGCATATATTTTATCTATCCAATGGGAGATAAYGGGTGGTGAATCTTTAAAAAGGTTAAATGATGTAAAGCTATCCTCTGCCTTATTATACTTTCTGATTAACCCCTCGGGTGATGATACCCATAGTGTTCCATCACTTGAAAATGTAGTTGCCGTAGCTTCAAAATCCTGATGTTTACTAAACTCTTCGAAGGTGCGCCTACTCCTGTTATACTTGTAGAG
>NZ_JBFTNT010000610.1:0-612 GCF_056397585.1 Pedobacter sp. 05L430
CTAATTTTCCAGGTTGTGAGAATACGGCTATAATTGCAGAAAAAATAGCTTCGGCCAAAGACATAGCCTCGCAAAGAAAAGAATTTACTTATTTGAGCTCAGATGTAATTGCGATGTTTAAACACGCAGATTTGAAAAAAGGCTCTATTTATGTTCAACATTGCCCTATGGCCAATAAAGGAGAGGGCGGGGATTGGCTGGCTTCCGAAAAACAGATTCAGAACCCTTATTATGGAGATGAAATGATGGATTGCGGCGCAGTTTTGGAAGAGATCAAACCCAGTAAGTAGTTGTTAATCTTACTTGATTTTGACCCACATTTAATAATTATTTAACAGCTTTGTTATAGTTGATTTAATGCTAATAGAAAAGGATTAGTTAGTTTTGTTTATTATAAATTTAAGATATATATATGTCAGATATTGCAGAAATTAAGATTGATGGGAAGATATACGAATTCCCAGTTATAACAGGTTCCGAAGGAGAGAAGGCCATAGATATTTCCAAACTTAGAGACTTAACAGGTCATATTACTTTAGATTTTGGCTATAAAAACACTGGGTCAACAAAAAGTGCCATCACTTTTCTTGATGGTGAAAAGGGAGTTCTAAA
>NZ_JBFTNT010000611.1:0-609 GCF_056397585.1 Pedobacter sp. 05L430
GATTAGAAATAAATGGAAAAGTGGATGGAGGGCCTTCTCAGGTTATAAAACCAGGAAAAGAAAAAACTATAAAATTTGAGGTTAATCAAGATTCTGCTACGTTATGGTATCACCCCCACCCCTCTCCAAATACAGCTAAACAAGTTTATAATGGCTTATCAGGATTATTATATATAGAAGATAGTAAAAAGAATAATTATCCTAGTAATTATGGAAAAAATGATTTGCCTATAATAATCCAAGATAAAACATTTGTATCTAAAAAATTAAATTATTCAAAAACGAAAGACGAAGATGGCACTCAAGGTGATACTGTTCTTGTGAACGGAATAGTAAACCCTAAACTGACAGCAAAAGAAGAGAAAATACGTTTGAGACTTTTAAATGGTTCTAATGCTCGAGATTTAAATCTTAAGCTAAGTAATAATCAAAGTTTTGAGTATATTGCTTCAGATGGCGGTCAATTAAAAAACGCTAAAAAATTAAAAGAAATTAATTTAGCTCCTTCAGAAAGAAAAGAAATAGTAATAGATTTATCTAAAATGAAAGGCGAGAAAATCAGTCTGGTTGATAATGATAAAACTGTAATTTTACCGATTAGTAACAAAG
>NZ_JBFTNT010000612.1:0-609 GCF_056397585.1 Pedobacter sp. 05L430
GAATAATAGTGCTTTTATTGAATCGAAGAAGCGTATCAAAACATTTAGTGATACTGCCAGCAGGTATTTTAGTATCGTTCTATTAGTTATTGCATTAGGTGCAGGCATTTTCTGGATTTCCACAGATCCCTCTAAAGCATTGGCATCCTTTACCGCAGTTTTAATTATTGCTTGTCCATGTGCTCTGGCCCTGAGTTCACCGTTTACACTGGCAGCTGTATTATCAGTTTTTGATAAAAACAGATTTTATCTGAAGAATACCGCTGTGGTTGAAGAGCTGGCACGTATTAACACGTATGTATTTGACAAAACCGGCACTATAACTAATCCAAATGCGGCCGGACTTCAGTTTAACGGAACTATCATTGATGCTCAAATGCAATTAATCAGTGATCTGGCAAGAAATTCCGGACATCTGCTGAGTCGGGAGTTGACAAAATTTATTAATAAACCTGCAATCTATTCCGTGCAGGAATATACCGAGAAGATTGGAAGAGGTATCAGTGGTAAGGTTAATGGAAATGATGTAAAATTGGGAAGTTCTACCTTCCTTAACCTTCCACTGAAAAGCTCTTCTGAGGGCAGTGCCGTCCATGTAATGATTAACAA
>NZ_JBFTNT010000613.1:0-600 GCF_056397585.1 Pedobacter sp. 05L430
ACGAAGTTCCGGGCGATGAGGCCATGGTTTTTTCGGCCGCGGTTCTGGACAGGTTTGCAAATCCATACATTAAACATTTATGGATCAATATCACTTTTCAGTATACCATGAAAATGAAAATAAGGATATTACCTGTTTTAACTCAATATTATAAGCTATTTAATAAGGTTCCATCAAGTATCGCTTTCGGTTTTGCTGCATTCTTATGTTTCATGAGAACTCAAAAAAAGGAAGAAAATCAGTACTTTGGGCAATACGATGGTAAGGAATACCTGATTACTGACGATCAGGCTGCTTATTTCTATGAAAAAAGCAAGATTGACGAAGCTGAGTATGTAAACTCAGTATTGTCAGATCAGCAGTTATGGGAAACCGACCTGCCAGGCCTTAAAGATTTTATTAAAACAGTAGAAGAAAATTATAACAACATAAAAACCTTTGGCATTACAGAAGCACTAGCCAAAACAAAATAAAAAAACAACCCAACCAAATACTAAACCAAATATAATGAACGAAAAAAAAGTAGGTAATTACAGGTGGACTATCTGTGCATTATTATTTTTCGCAACTACTGTGAATTATCTTGATCGACAGGTGTTA
>NZ_JBFTNT010000614.1:0-592 GCF_056397585.1 Pedobacter sp. 05L430
CATGAAACTAGTCTGTCTGATCGTAGTTTTTTATTTAACAGGTATTGAAACTGTAACTCCGCAAACCATAAATTCAGCGACAAGGGATTCGTTGATTACACGCAGATATTTGCGTAATAGGGAATATAGCGATATTTATAAGGAAAATGGTGATTTGTCATACATCTCGCCAAGAGGCGAACTTGCCGGACCGGTAAAGTATATTATTAATGGCAGGGTTACCAAAACGTATATGATACTTGCAATACCTGAATCGCCTGTGGCTTTTGCTATGGTGCCCGATTTTACGGTTWAGGTAATTGACGAAAAATCTTCGGGTGTAAGAACTCCGAGTTTAAAACTGGGAGGAACTTTATATTTCAGGCTTAGTAAATCTATCAGCAATTATAAATATGCAACGTTAAAATTCACTCATCATTCAAATGGACAAGATGGAGAGGCTTTAAATAGCAACGGTACAATAAATACCCATGATGGTAATTTTAGTACCAATTATCTTACTGTTGGATATAATTCAGGAAGAAAAACCAGCGCGTTTAATGCTGTTTCCTATTCATTAAATCATTATGGCGGTTTTGAGTGGCATAAATGG
>NZ_JBFTNT010000615.1:0-590 GCF_056397585.1 Pedobacter sp. 05L430
TACAGCTATAGCATCCTGTGCACTTTTATATTTATAAACCAGGTGATCGGGATGATATTCGGTCAGTTGAATCTTTGCAGTAGTATCAGTTAAAGATTTTGCATCGCCAATTTGAGATTTAAAAGTCTCATCAACTATTGCCGTTGTTTTCGGGTCAAAGCTGGTAATGGCTTTCATCTCTTCATCCGCATTTTTAACGTAGCTCACATTGCTGATGAACCAAGCATTTCCCAAAGCTGTCTTTCTTTCTATGGCCTGAGGCGTCGGACTAGCCTTATCGGCCATAATCACGTATTTGGTATTTAGCATATCCAATACGGGCTCATTTATCTTCTCGCTAAATTGTGCCGTTATCAATTCGTCGTAACGCTGCAGCCTTGCAGAGTGCCTTCCTCCTACCGATTTGTGGAAATACGAAGCCGACGCATCAAAGAAAGGATTACCTTTTGTAAAATCTATAACCCTATAATCAAGTGTTTTATCATTTAAGATCTGAAGATCAGCTGCAGTAGCCTGGTAATTTTGATCCAGCACAGATTTATCATAGAAGTTGCTGTTGTTCAGGTATCTTTTGTCTACACCCCACATAT
>NZ_JBFTNT010000616.1:0-589 GCF_056397585.1 Pedobacter sp. 05L430
GATATACCGTTATTAAACCAAACTTCTTATACGTTACAGAATCAATTTCGCCGGCTACACTCTTTGTTATCCACAAGCAGATTAGCATAAAACATAAGGCAACGCATCTTTTCATATACTCTTATTAAGGTTTAATTACGATATACCGTTATTAAACCAAACTTCTTATACGTTACAGAATCAATTTCGCCGGCTACACTCTTTGTTATCCACAAGCAGATTAGCATAAAACATAAGGCAACGCATCTTTTCATATACTCTTATTAAGGTTTAATTACTTTAGTTAATACATTTGGAACCTGCAAAAGATCATAATCCTGATCATATATCAAATACTTATTGTGCCATACCGGCGAGAACTTCTCTTTTGATGCGCGCAGTCCCTTATAATGAGAAAATGACCGGATCTTTTCGTAGGCAAATCTCATAGATCGCTCGGTAAAATTGTGCGGTGTTGTAAGGCCCGACAAAGGGGCAAAACCCAGGTTAACTGCAGTATAATTTTGTTCCTTAAGGTGATTAAATAAGGCTACCATAATAAAATCAATAACACCGTTAGGCGCATCGGCAGTTTTTCTGATCAAATCGT
>NZ_JBFTNT010000617.1:0-574 GCF_056397585.1 Pedobacter sp. 05L430
GTAGTTTGGTATATTGGAACAGCTCTTGATCCTGTAGTAGGATCAATTTCCTGACCTGCATGTACTTGTAATGTTTCGAATTTATGTGATGTTGACATGTTATATTTAGTTTTAAGTGGTTCCTGTTATGTTTTTGAGTCGATACGTTGCGGAGATTTTAGCTTCGGAAACGTATACCGTTGTTAAGCGTACCCCTGCAAGGGRCCTTCCGTATGAATGTGAAATGCAAAAGGAAGATTTGTAAATTATAGTATGCAACAGCACATGCAATTAGCCTGCTGAGGATAACAATAATTAAACAGATTTGAAGTAATGCTTACAGTTTTCATTTTGTTTCAATTTATCTTTCCAAACGACACCATGTCTTTTGGTCAGGAATTGGCACCTTCTCCATCTTGGGAGGGTTGCCAGTGGGTCAAAGAGCCTGTCTCTCGCCACTTCTTTATAAATCAAACCTTTTTATTAAGGAAGGTTGACTTGGTTAGCTTTCGCTAAATGATATCGCAAATGTAGATTTAAGTTAATAAATATCCAAAATTATATTTTGGATATTTATTAACTTGTTGTATTACAG
>NZ_JBFTNT010000618.1:0-571 GCF_056397585.1 Pedobacter sp. 05L430
ATACAGTACGGAGCCAAAGGGTAAAGATTTAACTGTTAATGGATTTACAGCCGATAGTGTTTCTAATTATTACCATAATCAGCTTTTAAATAGAAGCAAAATGTTTTTAGTTGTTGCAGGTAAAATAACTAAAGAAGCACTCGAAAAAAAGATCAGGGAGTCGTTTAAAGGGATTGCCGCTAAACCTTATACACCACCTGTATACAACCAAAAAATGATCGAGGGAGAACATTTATTGACAGAACAGCGAGAGTTGGCAACAAATTACATAAGTGGCGTAATGAATGCTCCAGTGATGAGCAGCCCCGATTATGCTCCTTTTATGCTTGCTATAAATGCTTTAAGCGGAAATTTACATTATGAGCTGCGTGTAAAACAAGGCCTGTCTTACGCACCGGGTGCTACTATTAAAATGCAACAGATGCCGTACACATCTATGTATGTGAGTACAACACAACCAAAAAAATCTTTTCAGGCAATGGTAGCAGTTTATAATAGTATTAGAAGTGGTCGCTACAGTCAATCGTTTCTTGATGGAATTAAAAAAGACCATCGTTTACGGTATTACAGG
>NZ_JBFTNT010000619.1:0-570 GCF_056397585.1 Pedobacter sp. 05L430
TTATCATTTTAAACAAATGCAAAGCTTATGATTTTGCATTTGTTTAAAATGATAATGAACAGGAAAAAAGCGAATTTCTTCCTGTTACTACAACTATTTGTCACCTTTACCGCGCTTTTTCTTTGTTTGGGTTTGAATTTGAAAAAATTAGGTAACTATTTCAGACCATTGGGTTATCAGTACGAAGATTCCTGGTTGGTGGTACTCGATTTTCAACACCTGCCGGAGGAAAAGAAATTGGAGTTCAGCAGGCTAATCCAGCAGAAGCTTCAGGCTGTTAAAGAAATCGAGTTGGTAAGTGCCACTCAGGTAATTCCTTTTCAACAATGGGGTAATGAAGAAAAGATCACCTATAACAAACAAACCAGCAAGGCTCTGGGATTTGAGGTAGATGAGAATTATTCAACGGTACTCGGCATTAAACTAGTCGAAGGTCGATGGTTTACGGCAAAAGACTATGTGTTAAATGCCATTCCGGTGGTCCTCACTGAAGATTTAGCGGAACGGGATTTCAAACAGGGGAGCCCGATCGGAAAAACGATCCTGATTGGCGACAGGCCGGCCCTGATC
>NZ_JBFTNT010000620.1:0-565 GCF_056397585.1 Pedobacter sp. 05L430
CGCTAATTCATGAAGATATGAAGAAGTTCCTCGATGGATACCCTTCAAAATCTCATCCAATGGCGCAATTATCTTCATTGGTTTGTTCATTATCAACATTTTATCCTGAATCGTTAAATGCAAATTCATCAGCAGAAACGATGGATTTAACAATGATTAAGTTGTTGGCTAAATTTCCTACAATTGTATCTTTCATTTATAAAAAATCATTAGGTCACCCACTTATTTATCCTAAAAATAAGTTCGATTACGTTAGTAATTTCTTAAACATGATCTTTGGGCAACGCACCGAAGAAATAGAAATAGACCCTGTAGTAGTCAGTGCAATGAACACATTGCTTATTCTTCATGCTGATCATGAGCAAAATTGTTCTGCATCAACTGTAAGAATGGTAGGTTCTTCTGATTGTAATTTATATGCTTCGGTATCTGCAGGTATTGATGCCCTATGGGGGCCATTACATGGTGGAGCTAACCAAGCTGTAATTGAGATGCTGGAGCGTATTAAAGAAGATGGTGGAGATACCGAAAAATGGATCAACAAAGCATAAGATAAGAATGATCC
>NZ_JBFTNT010000621.1:0-564 GCF_056397585.1 Pedobacter sp. 05L430
CAACAACAATCCAGACTTTGCAGCACTTAAATTCATATCCTTTTGCAGAATCAGYGAAACCATAAACAGGAAACCTGTAAAAAATGCCCCTAAAAGAATAAACACCAAATTGGCCGTAACAACAGAACTGGAATTAAATATAGACAAGTCTATTAGCGGTTCCGAGAGCCTTGTAAGTCTGTTGTATAATACCTTAACACAGATTAGAATGGCAACAGCTAGGAAAAGCAGCAATGCCGAGTGGCTTTGAAACTCGCCAATGGTATGCACCGCGTAACTGATCATTAACAGCGTTGCGGCTAGCAATAAACCCGAAATAACATCGGGTGCTCTTTTGTTCTTTTCTGCTACATCGGCCTCCAGGTAAAAATAAGCAATAATAACTACCAGGAATAGGATAGGTACGTTGATCAGGAAAACCCAGTGCCATCCCCATAGGGTGCTAATGATGCCTCCAAAAGAAAGTCCGCTTCCAGATCCTATGGCGGCAAAAGAACTGAAAATACCAATTGCCTTGCTTCGCTCTTTTTCTTCTGTGAAATTATGGATGACTATGGATAGGGA
>NZ_JBFTNT010000622.1:0-563 GCF_056397585.1 Pedobacter sp. 05L430
GTCTCTAAATGCCTCCAACAATGGGTAATGTAATAAAGTACCGTGTTTTGGTGGTTTAAACAATAAAGTATTGCCCATTATCAGGGCCGGAATTAAAGTAGTAAAAGTCTCATTCAATGGATAATTGAACGGCCCCATACATAAAACCACACCCAAAGGAGAGCGTCTGATCTGTGCAACAATACCCTGTTCAATGCTAAATTTAGACGACTGACGATCAAGGTCTTTTAATGCATCAATTGTTGCATAAATATACTCTACCGTACGGTCAAACTCTTTAACCGAGTCTGCATGAGATTTACCAATCTCCCACATCAATAGTTTAACTACTTCGTTTTTCTTTTCAATAATTTTGTGCGTAAACTTCTCTACGCAGGTAATTCTATCAGCAACGCTCATGGTTGGCCATTCGCCCCTTCCATTGTTATAAGCATTAACTGCAGCCTTTAGTGCTTCGGAAGCCTCAGCTTCATTACATAAAGGATAAGTGCCAATTACTTTACGCTTTAGTCCTGTTGGAGTTTTGATACAAATTGGCGACAGTACTTCGTGTACTTCTCCGC
>NZ_JBFTNT010000623.1:0-561 GCF_056397585.1 Pedobacter sp. 05L430
GTTTATGTGGTTAATAGTAAGAATTGGGGAATGCAGGAACCGATATCAATTATCATTACTAAAAACAAATCGATGGAGATTCCGTTGGTAAAAACTATTGTTTTAAAAGGGAGAATGCAGGTAATAGAAAAAAGCYATCAAAACACCAGTCCGATCCTTTCTGGAATACGTGTCAACGCAAAGGATGCAGGTGGAAAAATATATAAAACACTAACCGATGCTTCGGGAAATTACTCTTTTTATCTGCCTGCAGGTACATATGCCGTTTTTGTCGAAACAGAAGGTATGTCATTTAGCATCGGCAACTCCGAAAATAAAGTAGAGCTAAGTCCGGATAAACCAGATAATCAATTGAATTTTGAGATTAAAGACGAGCGGCGCAAGGTAGGAGTAACCCGTTTCTAAAGCGCTACAAAACTAAAAATTATGGTTGTACTGTAAGATCCTGCAGGTTTTCCAAGCAGCTTATTTGTTTCGCTTGCCGGAATACTATACAGTACATTTAAATTTCTGTCGATTACCGGATTTGCGGTGTTTATAAGCTGTTGTGAGGTTGTAGAG
>NZ_JBFTNT010000624.1:0-555 GCF_056397585.1 Pedobacter sp. 05L430
GGATTGCCATTTCTGGTAAAAATGGCTCTGGGAAAACTACACTTTTGAAATTGATATTGGGTAAAGTAAAACCATCAGAGGGTGCTTTAATAATAGCTGATTTCAAGCATCTTTACATTGATCAGGAGTATTCAGTATTAGATAATGAACTAACTGTGTTTGAACAGGTACAGGAATTTAATTCACAGCACTTGCCAGAACACCGACTTAAAACATTGCTACACCAATTTCTCTTCAAAATTGATATGTGGAATAAGACATGCAAACAACTTAGTGGAGGGGAGAAGATGAAATTGATATTTTGCTGCCTAGTGGTAAGCAATAGTTCTCCTGAGCTCATTATTTTAGATGAGCCTACCAATAATCTGGATGTTCAGAGCCTGGAGGTTATAACCTCAGCAATAAAACATTACAAAGGAACTTTGCTGGTGATCTCCCATGACGAGTATTTCATCAATGAAATAGGAGTAAATGAAAGGATCGCGCTTTAGGGTTTAGTACGGTTAAATACAAACAGGTCTTTAAATGCCCATTTACCGTCTTGCAGGTTGCCTC
>NZ_JBFTNT010000625.1:0-548 GCF_056397585.1 Pedobacter sp. 05L430
GCGTATTACTTTCAGGTCTGTTGGTTCCGGATATGATGGTTACCATGTATAAATTGTTAATAAGATGTTTAAAACACTTAAGGCTTTAATACTAATTTTGCCATTTAGTTTGTATCTTAGCTATTCGTTAAAATATGCCTAAATAAACACAAAAATAGCATTTTTTATAGATTTACGTCGAGTAAATACAAGCCGTTAGAGAATAATTGTAATTATTAATTAGATAGATGAGTAAAATTATTGCATTGGCAAATCAGAAGGGTGGCGTAGGGAAAACTACTTCATCAATTAACTTAGCCGCAAGTTTAGCCGTACTAGAATATAGAACATTATTAGTTGATGCTGATCCTCAGGCCAATTCTACCTCTGGTATTGGTTTTGACCCAAGAAGCATCAAAAATAGCATTTACGAGTGTATCATTAATGATATCGATGCGGTAGACGCCATTCAGAAAACTGAAACTCCTAATCTTGATCTGCTTCCGGCACATATCGATTTGGTAGGTGCAGAGATCGAAATGATAAACCTGAACAACAGGGAATATAAG
>NZ_JBFTNT010000626.1:0-541 GCF_056397585.1 Pedobacter sp. 05L430
ACTGGTACATAGGTTGTACTGGTACATAGGTTGTTATTATTTCACTTTGTTAAGAACCCAACCAATAAATCCAGGTTGCCCCTTAATATATGTCAACAGCTCTTTTTGAGGATCAGATATAGATCTGCCAGATTCAAAAACAGCTAAGTTCAGCTCTGTAAAAAGCAACCACTCTTTCGCTTTGTTAATGTCCTTAAGCCCGTCTACATCTATAATGATCACATCAAACTCGTCTTTTAAAACCTGAAAGCCTTTTCTTAAACTTGTGGTACTCTGGCTCTCCAGTAAAGATGAATTCGCATCATTCTTATTCAAAATTGTAATCAGGTCTTCTGTCTGAATTTCACGTTTCACTAAAAAGGTCTCAAAATCCTGGTTTATAGCCAACGCTTTTGAATCCGACATCACCTTTTTTGTCTCCCCGCCAATTAGCAGCACTTTTTCTCCCATCATCGCAAAACCATAGGCCAAACTGCCCGACAGAAAGGATTTGCCCTCATTGCTGTCAAGACTTGTAATCCCCAATATTTTGGCATTGTTC
>NZ_JBFTNT010000627.1:0-527 GCF_056397585.1 Pedobacter sp. 05L430
CATTAGGTGGAGTAAATGCCACACCTCTATTTACAACGCTTATCGCTTCTATTCTGCCAGGAACAGCAATGATATCTATTGGATCTCCATCGTAGGTTTCCAAAACATTGTCTACAATTACCATTTGTTTTATGTGTAGGTCGCCACTTTTCGATGGTCTGATATTAACCCTATCTTGCTGTTTTACTACAACCTCCTGAATTGAGTGGTTATCTGAATCGCGCGCTTGATTCAAGTATTGTAATAGCGGGTCAGTTTTTCTAGCTTTAACATATGACCCGCGCCATGGTATAAATTTGTTTTTTATATGGTCACATTCGAATTCGGACTTTTGCCATGATTTTTCTATATAATTTAAAAAATCCCTCCAATAACTTTCAAATTTTACTGGGTTTGACTCTCCTTTCATTTCTTCCAGCCTTTGTTTGGCTTTTTCTAATTCTGTTCGAGACGCTTTTAGAACTTGTGACATATACTTGGTTTTTAATAAAATTAACCAAAAAATAATCTGATAGCAATTACAAATC
>NZ_JBFTNT010000628.1:0-525 GCF_056397585.1 Pedobacter sp. 05L430
GGATAATCCTATGCAGACTCTATCCTACCAATTGCGAATATCTAAAAGAAAACTAAAACCTATTTTCTTAAAAAACAAGGAGATAGATAAAGAAGTTTTCACATATAAAAGAGAGGTTTATGAAAGCTACGAAATGGCTTACAAAAAATATCAACTACAGCCTGTAGATCTTAAAATAGATCTGTTTAGAGTAGAAAAAAGAATTTATTTTCTAGACGACCGTGTATACTTAGGCTGGCGGAAGTATGGCAAAAAAGGTATAGATATCCACTCTGTTCCAGGTGATCACAAAACATTTTTAGCTTCACCCAACGATCAAAAGCTAGCAAAAGTTCTGCAAAGAGTAATTAACACTAAGGTTTAAAATTATGGAGCTATTAAATATTAATAACGATGTAAAGTGGACCGCTGCAAAAAAGGACGTTGCATTCGATAAGAGCGCAATTAATATATTTCGAATAAATGTAAACGAATATTTCAATCAAATCAGCAATGTGTATGAGTCTAATCTCTCATACACAGAAC
>NZ_JBFTNT010000629.1:0-522 GCF_056397585.1 Pedobacter sp. 05L430
GTCCTTTTTCTTAATGGTTACACCAACTACGGTTACTTCCTCCAAATTATTATCCTCTGGGACAAGAGATACGTTCATTGTGGCCGAAGCAGGAAGTTCCTGAGTTACATAGCCCACAGAGGTAAAAACTATTGTTGAATTTGAAGTGGTATTTAGCGCAAACTTACCATCTTTATCGGTTGATATACCGGTGCCTGTGCCCTTGACCTTCACTGAAACACCTGGAATGGGTAATTTGTCGTCCTTTCCGGTTACCCGGCCTGCGACATTAATTGAATTCTGAGCGAAAACTGTAAAACTACACTGTAAAATGAGAAATATGAGCAAAGCATACCATCTTACAGTTCCTTTAATCGTAAAGAAAGACATAGTGAATAATATTTGGTTAATCCCGTTTAATATTTGTTAGGATAAACTTACGGGGAAATTAGAAGCCAGAAATGGACTAACTAAGACAAATAATGGACAATATTATCATAACTGAAGTGTTACAAAATGTAAAATAAGTAACATTTATTATAC
>NZ_JBFTNT010000630.1:0-516 GCF_056397585.1 Pedobacter sp. 05L430
CATCGGTAAGTGGCTCAACAAGTACAAGCATTTCAGATTCATCAAGCACGTCCACATCAATGAGTACATCTGAAACTTTCACTTCTCAATCTCCTATAAATAGTGAAAGTCAATTTATTGGTGATAGCTTGTCTGAAGATACAATCGTGACTCAATCAAAAAATACGAATATGCTTAATAAAACTGGAAAAGATTATGATTTACAAGAACAAAGAGGTTATACTGATTCAGAACAACACAATGAAACACAAAGTAATCAAGCTGATAATCACTCAAACAACCTCGATTTACTTCATCAAAATCGTTTACAAGATAAAGTCGTTAAACAACCGACTAAAGGAGAAGATGGAGTTGTAAGCAACGGTTTTATAGTAGCAGTAGCAATAGTATTGGCTATCTTCGGTTTGGCAAAAAAATCTAGAAAAGACGATGATGATCAAGATGGTAGTAAATAACAGATAGTTTTAATCATATTAAGAGGCTAGGGAACAATAATTGATTGGATAAGTACATGAC
>NZ_JBFTNT010000631.1:0-490 GCF_056397585.1 Pedobacter sp. 05L430
GAAAAAATAGGAACCCTACAGGATTCACCGTTGTTTAAAATAGGGGGATCACCAATATTCTTTGTAAATGACGAGCAGCAGCAAGAAATCTCGGTCATCTTTAAGAAAATGATTTCTGAAGTATCCTCAGATTATATTCATAAGTATGATCTGTTACGTAATTACCTGCATCTCATTATTCATGAGGCCATGAAATTGCAACCTGCTCTGAATTTTGAAAAAAATACCAATGCTTCCTCAAGGATAGCAGGTTTATTTCTGGAATTACTTGAAAGGCAATTTCCTATAGATACACCTGAAATGGGACTCCAGTTAAAAACTGCCAATCATTATGCTGAAAATCTTTCCGTTCATGTAAATCACCTTAATCGTGCTGTTAAAGAGGTTACAGGTAAAACAACCACCGAACACATTTCATCCAGAATAGTAAAAGAAGCCATCGCTTTGTTGCAGCATACAGATTGGAATGTTGCTCAGGTAGCTTATGGGC
>NZ_JBFTNT010000632.1:0-489 GCF_056397585.1 Pedobacter sp. 05L430
CTATTTCTCTATTTCTTAGTGCATTTTTGGGAGGTTCTGCTATTTTTTTAGTTAAAAGCGACAAGTCCCAGCTTTTAAAACTGATTCTCTCTTTTAGTGGTGCCTATTTATTTGCGATAACTGTTTTACATTTAATTCCAGATGCATACAGTGGTTCTGACCCGCAGGAAATTGGAATATTTATTCTTATAGGTTTCTTATTACAGATATTTTTAGAGCAATTTTCTGAAGGCGTAGAGCATGGTCACATCCACAAACACCATGAGACACAAGTATTTCCATACGGAATTATGATTAGTCTTTGTCTTCATGCTTTTCTTGAGGGAATGCCTTTAGCAAAAGATCAGCATAATGCTTTGATATTTGGAATTTCACTTCATCACATCCCCGCTGCCTTTGCATTAGCCAGTATTTTAATGCAAAATCAATTTAAAAAGAGTAACATACTCATTTACATTGGGATTTTTGCCATAATGGCCCCCTTTGGGT
>NZ_JBFTNT010000633.1:0-482 GCF_056397585.1 Pedobacter sp. 05L430
GTATAGTCCTTTTCATCAAAAGTGATGCGCATTTGTAAATTCATAATGCAAATATAGCGTGGAAAATGTGCTTTTATTGTGCTTACTTTTTATGATGGTCTATATTTGTATTTGTAATCTAAATAAATTCAGTATAAAGAGTAAGATTAAGGCGCCTAAAATATAGAGCTGAATTTTGTTTGATTTTTTTACGCCATATTTTTTCAAGCAAATTCTGTCAATAATTATGATCAAAATAGGGACTGGCAGCCAAAGCAAGTTTACCCAGCCCTGTAATCTTTCGTTCATTCCGTTTCGAGTTGTCAAGATTATTGAAGAAACAATTATTCCCAGCAATGATAGCAGACCTAAAGCAAAAAAAACTGTCATTTTATTTAGGAGCTGTATTTTCATAAAAACTAATGCAAAGTGGGATACATTTGATTCCGTGTCATTTTGATCACTTTTGGAAGTTATTAAAATAAAATTATAAATGGAAACTC
>NZ_JBFTNT010000634.1:0-480 GCF_056397585.1 Pedobacter sp. 05L430
GGCATATACCATATAGCCCAATCCAATAAGTACCGTGCTTACCCAATCCATTATGATATCTAAAGAAAAGCCGTACCATTTTCTTGGAATGTTTCTGTAGTAAGCTATTCTTCCGTCAAGTGAGTCGCCGAACCAGTTAATTGCTAAGCCTAATATACCAAGCAATAGAAAGCTGCGGTTGTCGTATGTAGCTAAAATAAAACCTGCAAGAACCAGAAGCGATCCAAAAGTACCTGTAAAGGTTAGCATATCTGAGCTGATGGACGAAGGAACTCGTTTTACGAGGTAAGAAATGGTGTTTTGTTCGGCACTTCTTAGGATGTTAGTTCTTTTTCTGTCTTGAAATATCCTTTTCAGATCTTGTGTTTCTTCCATTCAGGGGTTGCAAATATGCTTTTTATAACGAGGTACAAAAGTAGGTATTTTAACTTATTTCAGGCGATTTTTTCAATTCTATTACAGTTATCTCTGGCCATATAC
>NZ_JBFTNT010000635.1:0-473 GCF_056397585.1 Pedobacter sp. 05L430
GATTTATTGAAGGTAACACATGGAACTACAGTTTCTTTGTACCTCAGGATCCTAAAGCTTTAATTGAGCAGATGGGTGGCAATAAAAAGGTTGGATTAAGATTAGATTCTTTGTTTTCTATGCATCTTCCGGATGAGTTTTTTGCCGAAACTGAGGATATTACCAGAGAGGGTATTATTGGTGGATATGTGCATGGGAATGAGCCTGCTCACCATGTGGCTTATTTATACAATTGGATTGGGCAGCCGTGGAAAACACAGGAAAAGATACGCATGATTTTGAAAATGCAATATAAGCCAACACCTGATGGACTTGGTGGTAATGATGATTGTGGACAAATGAGTGCGTGGTATATGTTTTCTTCTTTAGGTTTTTATCCTGTATCTCCGGGATCGGAAGATTATTCTTTAGGAAGTCCGGCGGTTAAAAATGCAGTGCTAGCACTTGAAAATGGAAAAACATTTACTGTTGAA
>NZ_JBFTNT010000636.1:0-460 GCF_056397585.1 Pedobacter sp. 05L430
GTTCCAGCCTAGATGCCGGCTCCGTTGTCGATGGTCAGCAGGGCCGCTTCGTGGGCGGCCGCCTCATCCTTCAGCCAGGTCACGAAGGCCTTCACCTGCGGCAGGCGACCCTTGGCCTTGGGGTGGACGACGTAATAGGCGAAGTCGACCGAGGTGGCGATGTCGAACGGGATCACCAGGCGTCCGGCGTCCAGGTCGGCCTGGGCCAGGGTGCGCTTGGCCAGGGCGATGCCGCGGCCGTTGGCGGCGGCCTCGATCACCAGGCTCGACTGGTTGAAGCGCGGGCCGCGGGCGCCGTCGACGCCCTTGATGCCGCGCGCCGCCAGCCACATGGCCCAGTCCGGGCACGAATCGTCGGCGTCGGGCGAGCCGTCGTGCAGCAGGATGTGACGCGCCAGGTCCTCGGGCGATTCCAAGGGGTTGTCGGCCAGAAGTTCAGGGCTGGCGACCGGCACCACCG
>NZ_JBFTNT010000637.1:0-452 GCF_056397585.1 Pedobacter sp. 05L430
TTCTTAATGTTAGGGTTTAAATACGCGACCATTTTTTCTATGGTAACTCCATTTTCCTGTATACTGGGAATGCTATCTGTTAATATCTTAAGATGAATATGTTCAATTGTGGTATCCCCTGTATACACAAAGTCTTCAAGATTGTTCTGTAATTCTTTCAACTCTGTCAAGAATAGGTAACCATCCTTTTTTTCTGATAAAGGAAACCTGGCAAGAATACTTGGTTTAGCGGATGCCGTATCGTATTGTAAGACGATTTTTTTAGACATATCCGTCACAGAGTATCCAGTCAAAGTTTTATACCTGGCATCGTCCGGAGCATAGGAAATTACCTTACCTGAAGTGCTATCTAATCCAGACCATGTAATGTTATAGTTCCTTTCTATTAAATAGGGGCCTTGCAGATAGAAAATTTGCTCTAAATCTGGCCACGCTTTACCATTTATTATTGC
>NZ_JBFTNT010000638.1:0-450 GCF_056397585.1 Pedobacter sp. 05L430
GAGCAGGCAATGGTAGAGCAGGCAATGGTACTGCCAACTACTGTCAGGAACTTAGTGAGCACAGTTTTAGTCTCACCCTATGGCTGTACAAGCAGCCTCTTATTTCTATACAAACAGCCTGGTATCCGTGGCATTCGAAAAGAGATAAAATTTTCCCGGATGGCATATCTATCAATCCGGGATCTAATCAATTACCAGGATCTACATTTTGTCATGCCTAGAGCATATGTGTTTCTGAAACGGACTTACAATAGAGCATTGCGCATTGCTTTCAAAATAGGAGATGTCAACTCATAGACATTTCTACCTAAGCAATTCGGTGAGTGTTAAAGTAACCTCACCCTATGGCTGTGCAAACAGCCTCCATACTAAATAGCTTCCTCTCAAAGAACTAAACTTATCACCATCAGGACTGGCCTGAGCCTGATACTTCTATTCAACTASTAGCTG
>NZ_JBFTNT010000639.1:0-445 GCF_056397585.1 Pedobacter sp. 05L430
GGATACAACTGCCCCTGAAAATACGCTCCGGGTCTTAAAATCGTAAAATCCAATCTCGGATCTCTATTCTTGTACGGTTCCGCAGCATTAACCGGCGAACCATCCAACGTTTCATAAGCATCAACCAGATTTTGAACAGGTGCCACAGAATTCGATCCAATAATACCATACTTCAAATTTTGAGGCTGCCAGTACCTGTCAAATATACTCCCCTGCGAAAAAGGGCCACTCATAAACTGCACATCAAACAACACTTCCTGGTTATTTTCATTTGCCACCTGAAACAAGCCATAATAGCTAGGAAACAGATTATAAATACCCAAAGCAGTTATTTTATCAGCGTACTCCACTACTTTATCCCATTTCTTCTGATACAAATAAGCACGCATCTTCATTCCATACACAGCTCCCTTAGTAGCCCTGCCTTTTATCGGCGCTTCAACAT
>NZ_JBFTNT010000640.1:0-441 GCF_056397585.1 Pedobacter sp. 05L430
TTTTAAAACCTGATTGGACTACACTAGAAAAATTAAAAGACCAAGCTATGATTTATATGTTAATTCATGAAGAAGGCGTATGGGGAAAACTTGAAAGGCATGCTAAATATAAATATAAGAAATTAATCAAAGAAATATCTCCAGTTGATTTGACGGAATTAATGAAATCGACTTTAAGAGAAAATGAAAAACAATTGCAAAAGCAAATAGAATTTTGGCAGACAAAAAGTAAGAAGCTATTTTAAAAATGGCTACCATTCGGCTCCCTTTTAGCTCCCAAATGGCTACATAAAAAGGGAGCCATTTGGGAGTCATTTTTTGATTTTATGTAGCCATTTGGGAGWCATTTCTGTKCAGGATTCCWCTTATGCTCTTTAAAATACRAGAGTTACATTATACACCTATTTTTTAAGGCTTTAGCTTTTTATTAAGAAGAATAAC
>NZ_JBFTNT010000641.1:0-440 GCF_056397585.1 Pedobacter sp. 05L430
AATTACCTGCTTCAAGAGCTTTAGCGGAGAATGATTTTCCATCTATCGAATATGCTAATGGGATGTAGGCTTCATACGATGTGGCAACATCTCCCTTTTCCCATTGTAGGTTAACCCATCCCGCATCGTTAGCCTCATCTAATCTAACAGTATAATCAACAGTTACTGCTCCAGTTGGTGCAGTTAATGAGGCAGGAATCGCAGACCCGGTAATTACAGTGCCCACTAAAACATTGGATGCATTTTTAAAAGCAATACTTTTGCCTGAAGCAAAAGCCATCCCCGACAATTTATAATGCTGACCCGAAATAACAGGTTGCCCAACTATCGATTTCCGGTTTACATTAGTAGTACTCCCTAAATTACCTAATGAGTTTATTGAACCTTGAACAACTCGTGCAGTATTAGCTTCATTCTTACCGCCGGGCCTCGTATTAATC
>NZ_JBFTNT010000642.1:0-439 GCF_056397585.1 Pedobacter sp. 05L430
GCAATTGAATCAGTTTTGATTTTATCATTATTTTTGATCAGTTCAGAATTATCGTGAAGACCATTGTCGGATTTATTTAAAGCACCATTAAAAAGTTCGGGGAATTATCGTGAAGACCATTGTCGGATTTATTTAAAGCACCATTAAAAAGTTCGGGCTTAATAAAATACGCGGCCAATCCTATTGCTACTATTATTGCAAAGGCAATAATAATTTTTAGGTAGAACGGAAGTCCCTGATTTTCTTCTTCAATCTCTATTGGTTCAGCAATCTGTGGCTCTAGTGGACTTGGTGTGTTAAAGAATGGAGTATTGGTAACTTTTGGAGCAATAGGCTCTTCAACAACATTTGAGTCATCATCTAAACCCTCTGGGGTTTCAATCGAAATTGAAGAGGCAGGTTTTTGGGCTATTTTAACTTCTGATATCTCGTCATAAAC
>NZ_JBFTNT010000643.1:0-429 GCF_056397585.1 Pedobacter sp. 05L430
CTCATGGAAAGATGCATATCAACTTTTTTTTGCTAACCTGGGAGAAAATAGAAAGCCATCTTCATTTGAACACAGTTTGAAAAATGCCCGGGATGCATTTGATAGTCACCTAAAAAAGTCCGCCCGAATCGGCTGGAAAGATGCCCGTGGACAGGCCGCGACTTTACCAAATGAGGCATTGTATATTTATAAAAAATATAAAAATGTTAAAAGAAATGATTTTTGGAGGGAAATTCAGGTCATAGTTTTGAATGATAAAGACACTGGTTCAGTTCAAAAGTCAGTTGCTCTGCCTGGCAAAAATCCGAACTGGATTAGGCAGGAACTGATTCTTGCCCTTGATTTGTACTTTGACCTAGATCAAGGACAAATGCATAAATCAAACGAAAAAGTTATTGTACTAAGTGATTTACTCAGAAAGTTATCTGT
>NZ_JBFTNT010000644.1:0-428 GCF_056397585.1 Pedobacter sp. 05L430
AAACAAAGAGATGCCGTTTATAGTACATGCTGAAAATCAGGAAGTAGAAGTATTGGGTACTCATTTTAACATCAATAGCTACGCTGATGAAGCTTCAACAAAAACAACTTTATTAGAAGGGTCAGTTAAAGTAACAGCCCAGGGCAACCAAAAGGTGCTTACTCCTGGTGATCAGGCTCAGATTAATAAAAATGCTAAAGAGATTAAAGTTATGCAGGTCAGTCTGGAAGAAGCCGTTGCATGGAAAAATGGTTATTTCGTATTTAATGATGAAAAACTGGAAAGCATTATGCATCGCGTGTCCAGATGGTACGACGTTGATTATGAATTTGAAGGTAAGCAAGGAAATTTATCGTTTTTAGGTGTAATAGAACGAACAAAAAATATATCATCCTTATTAAAAGTGTTAGAATCAACAGGGAATGTTC
>NZ_JBFTNT010000645.1:0-425 GCF_056397585.1 Pedobacter sp. 05L430
CAGTTATCAAGCCCAAAAAGTAATTGAGGAAGTTATTAAAGAAAAACCAAAAGCACGTTGGTTGTTTTTAACACTTTCAACAAAAAATGCGATTGACGGTGAAACTTTAGAACAGAGTTTAAAACATTTAACTAAAGCTTTTGATAGATTGAGTAGATATAAAAAAGTAAAACAAAATTTGATTGGTTTTATGCGTTCAACTGAGGTAACAGTTAATAAAAATGATGGTAGTTATAATCAACATATGCACGTTTTATTGTGTGTTGAAAATGCTTATTTTAGAAAAAAAGAAAATTATATAACGCAAGAAGAGTGGATCAATTTATGGCAAAAAGCACTTCAAGTTGATTACAAACCTGTCGCAAATATCAAAGCAATTAGGCCAAATAAAAAAGGCGATAAAGATATACAAGCTGCAATTAAAG
>NZ_JBFTNT010000646.1:0-424 GCF_056397585.1 Pedobacter sp. 05L430
ATCTTAATGTAATAGAAAGTATTGTTTAAGATGGTTGTAGTTAACATAGCGATATTGATCATCGATAATTTCCTGGCGAATCTTTTTCCTTTAGATGGTTCGGAGGATTTATGGCCAGTATCCTTCTTATCGGAGTAAATGTTGTCCATATCATTATCCTGGTTGTATTTGTGATTGGAAGATATAAACGTTGAATTATTACGTAGAGTAATATTATCTTTTAGTTCATGTGTAACTATTTTGAGTTAATAATTGTTTTTATCAGGTAAATTTATAACATTTGAATTAACCTTTATGATTTGTATGAATTGCACTTTAGGGAGTGCAATAAGTGGAGTTTAGTAAGTCGTGATGACAAGGCTGAACTTACGGAACTATTAACGCTCAAAACCTCACTCAATGTTATTGTGATAGCGCTGTGCTG
>NZ_JBFTNT010000647.1:0-422 GCF_056397585.1 Pedobacter sp. 05L430
ATCCGGAATCATTCATCTTCCCGTTGCTTAATATAGCTACTGATGAAACTGATAAACTGAAACTTTTCAATGCAATTTCATCAGCGACCGCCTTCACAAATAAAAGTCTCCGCAAAATTGGCATTCTCGCAGGCATTAACAAAAAGATATCCTTCCATACAGCCAGACATAGCTGGGCGGTAAGAGCTCTGCAGAAAGGAATGCGAATTGAATACGTTTCAAAATTGATGGGTCACGCCTCGGTAAAACATACAGAAGTTTACGCGAGAATATTGAACGAAGAACTGGATAAAGCCATGAATATTTTCGATAAAACTCAGAAGCTAAAAAAAGTAGTTTAGTGAATGTTTTACCTATGTTGTACCTGTAAACAACAATGCCCTGCAACTATTTAAGTAACAGGGCATTGATAATTTCGATTG
>NZ_JBFTNT010000648.1:0-415 GCF_056397585.1 Pedobacter sp. 05L430
GTATTACATTTAAAAAAGCAACAATCTTTTCTTCTGTGTTTTCTACCGTGATGATAGTTTGATTTTTCAATTCATCCCATATAAATATACCTTGCGAAAACACGATTTCTTCGCGCTCTGTTTCTTTAAGCCACTCGTCAGATACAGATTTAAGTTTTTGAAGCAAACCATCTTTAATGGGACCATTATAGATCTTTGTATGAAATCCCTGATCCGATACTTTTTTAAGCGCATTCCTGATAGATTTTCGGCTTCCCCCTTCCAAAGAAAAAGTAGTCAGATCAACCACGCCCTCTTGTCCTAGAAAAAGTCGCTTTTTTCCCAAAGAAACAAAATCGTCCAGGCTTTCTTCCGACACCCTGTAATAAAGGCTTTTCATCCCGCTTTCGATGCAATATCTGTCGAACGATTTGAT
>NZ_JBFTNT010000649.1:0-408 GCF_056397585.1 Pedobacter sp. 05L430
GCCGATAGGTATACCGGTTTACCCTTATACATATGATCTCCAACAATTGCAGCACGCTGGGTAGCTAAATGTATCCGAATCTGATGCATCCTACCAGTTATTGGTTTACACTCTACCAGAGTATAATGTCTGTAGTTTTTAATGGAATTAAAATACGTTTCTGCACGTTTACCTTCCTTACGGTCTATAGTTACACTCTTATTTCCATCATTTAGAATAGGAAGGTCTATGAACAAGTCTTTAAAAGTAAACTGCCCATCAACAACAGCGTGGTATACTTTATTTACCTTACGCTTTTCAAATTGCATGGCTACAGAACGGTAAGCCTCAGGCGTTTTTGCAATAATAATTGCACCCGAAGTTTCTTTATCAAGGCGATGGCAAACCTGTGCATCGGCACTATATTGT
>NZ_JBFTNT010000650.1:0-406 GCF_056397585.1 Pedobacter sp. 05L430
CCTTAAGGTATAATGCATTAGGGGCAGCGTATACTAACCTGACTTTTGCGAGCATCATCAATATAGGGAATCCAGAGTTAAGATGGGAAAAGGTAGCAATTGCCAATGTTGGAGTTGAGTTTGGTCTTAAAAATCCTTCCATTAATGGAAAAGTGGAATATTATATCAAAAATGGTTCTGATATCCTGGGCGATAAATCTTTTCCTTCAAATACCGGCATCAAAATCTTAAGAGGCAATTACTCGAAATTAAAGGCTAAAGGACTCGATATATCCCTGAATTCACAAAACCTAAAAGGAAAACTGGGTTGGGCCACAAGTTTTACCCTCTCCACCGTGCACGACTGGGTTACTGATTATGGTGTTGCTGAGCCTGCCAGTGTCTACTACGTTGGCACTTACAGTAG
>NZ_JBFTNT010000651.1:0-405 GCF_056397585.1 Pedobacter sp. 05L430
GAGTTAGGGATGTTAGGGATATTTTGTAAGAAATAGTGTATAAATGTTTGCGTGGTGGCTGAATTTTCCTACTTTTGCATCCCRCTTCGGAGGAAGGGAAACAGTGAAAAAGGAAGGTGAAAAAGAGTTTCAAAAAAGATTTGCAAAACAGAAAAAGATTTCTACCTTTGCAGTCCCAAACAAAACGGGAGTTGCCAAACGGAGTTTGTTAACAGAATAAAAAAAGATTGAAATAAAGGAATGGTTAAACAGAAAGCGGGGAGCAATACGACCCTGCAGAAACACAGACCAGGACTTTAAAGATATAAGAAGGGGATCCGTGAGGTGACCCGCGAAGTTCATTAAAGAGATGTCATTTATCAACGTAGCGAGGTAAGAAAGTACAGATTCAAAGTACATGAAACC
>NZ_JBFTNT010000652.1:0-399 GCF_056397585.1 Pedobacter sp. 05L430
CTTGTATATTGCGCAACCAACTATCAGTAAAGCAATTAAGGATATTGAAGCAGAGATGGCTGTCCCTTTATTTGACCGGAGTAAAAGAAGTTTAGTACTTACTGATGCAGGTAAAATTTTTTTCAAGAAATGTCAAGAAATCATCGCACTATATGATAATTTGCCCACTGAAATTAATAGTTTGTATGGTTTAGAAACAGGTCATATCACTATTAGTATGTCTGCAGTGATGAGCATGCGTAAATTTATTGGCGTATTAGGAGACTTTCATCAACTTTATCCGAATATCACGTACAACTTAATCGAAAGTGGTGGTAAGACGACTGAAAACCTTATACTTAATGATGAAGTGGATATTGGTGTGACAACATTGCCAGTAGATCATCAAAAATTTGAATG
>NZ_JBFTNT010000653.1:0-394 GCF_056397585.1 Pedobacter sp. 05L430
ACAGAATGCTTGAGCGCAATGTATCTTTAGTTGAACGATTATCAGGTTTTTTATTAAATTATGTTGGAGCTTCCTTATTTAGAGATTTATGCCGAAATTTTCGATAGAAGGTTTAAAAATAGAGTATTGCAAAAGGTAGATATTCCGAGGGAAAAATGCATAAATTTTTTAATTGGAGCATTCAGTACCAGATGCTTATGGTTTCGTTTTACATTGGCAGACAGCAAATTTTGGAAGAATCTATGCTGCATACGGTGGGTTGTTAGCGTATAGGCGCTATTTAGATGTAAAAAAAATGCGGAATTATGTAAATTTATATTTGCATAATTATATAGGTTTGTTTAATCATGAAAAGTAAAGCTATCTTTCTGTTAGTGATATTTTTGCTCAATAC
>NZ_JBFTNT010000654.1:0-389 GCF_056397585.1 Pedobacter sp. 05L430
GCTTATCGCTATTAATTTCGTGCAAAAAAAATGATGAAGATCTTAAAAGGCAGATCGCTGAATTAGAGTCTAGAGTTTCTGGTATCGAAAATCAAATTGGCAATATCAATTCTAATCTTACCATTTTGCAACAACAAGGTAAACTAAACTCCGATGAGATTAATTCCTTAAAAGCTCTAACATCTGACCTATCGACCCTTACTAATGAAATAAAAAATGGCGGAGTTACCAATTCTGTTGACATAGCTAACTTAAAAACATCGCTTCAACAAGCAGCTACTATTATACAACTAGAGTCTTTAAAAACTACAATCACTCAATTAGGTGAAACGATAAATAAAATTGATACCGAACAAAAAGCCACTGCGACAGCTACAAGTGAATTACAA
>NZ_JBFTNT010000655.1:0-386 GCF_056397585.1 Pedobacter sp. 05L430
GTAGTGGCCCAGGTTAACCCATCAGCAAAGTAAATATGGGCAATATCCTTAGCTTTCACATAAATAAGCTGATTGTTAATTTTACCTATAAAACGTGTATTCTCCCGCTTGGAAAACTCTTCTGCAATTTTAGAAATGTTAACCCCGGAATTAGCCGGAAGCTTAAAATATTCATACTTCTCCATTGCCCGCTTAAGGTCTTTTACATCAATTGGTTTCATCAAATAATCAACACTATAAACCTTAAATGCCTGCAATGCAAAACTGTCGTACGCCGTTGTAAAAATAATAGGGATTTGAACATCCCTCCTTTCAAAAAGTTCAAAGCAATTACCATCCGATAATTGTATATCCATAAATATCAGATCAGCAGTATTAGCCTGATC
>NZ_JBFTNT010000656.1:0-384 GCF_056397585.1 Pedobacter sp. 05L430
GGACAATATAGTTCAGCTGTGCCATGTCCTTGAAGAAAACTACCACCATAAAAGTAAATCACTACAGGTAAATGATTTTGATTGGATGATGGTTTCCAAATATTTAAAAACAGGCAATAATCATTTTGTTTAAAAGAATTAAACGATGAATCTGTCATCGAAAAAAAGTCTTCAAGTGAATTGTAGGGTTGTGGTGGGATGGATTGAATATGAGTTGCATCAATCATTGGTTTGCTTAGTTCCATAAGCTTTGAATGTTGGAATCGAGATATCTTATTGAACGATTTGGCATACGGGATACCTAAGAATACATCAATATTCTTTTTGTGTATGCCATTGATGGTACAGTTACCTATCTTGACTTGAACCATGTTAGAACACACC
>NZ_JBFTNT010000657.1:0-377 GCF_056397585.1 Pedobacter sp. 05L430
AGATTAAAAAGACCAATGAGATCATTTCGAAAGACCCTAAGCGTATGGAAAAGAAAGAAGCCTTAAATCTTTTGGACAATTCTTTTTTCGTAAAAGATACTTTAGGTTATTATAAAACGGATGGGAGATTCCCCACAGACCTGTCTTTAGAGCCAACCAATGACTGGATGGTAAGAGATAAAAAACCGACCGAAATATTTGGCTATGGTTACAACGCGGTAGCGTATGATCCTGAAAAAGACAAGATAGCTATTTTAAATACAGTAGCATTTCCTAAAATGGACATGGTAGAAGACCGTAAAGGCAACTTAATGTATCTTGAAGTGGGAAAGACTTCAAAAAATACAGATGATTTCAATAAGATCAAAGCATACCTC
>NZ_JBFTNT010000658.1:0-376 GCF_056397585.1 Pedobacter sp. 05L430
CCTTGGTAGCATTAACCATCCTTGGTAGCATTAACCATACCTTACTTACGCTAGAAGTCCTTAAAGCAAACCAGATCTCTGTAGAGGGGCTAATATTCAACGGCCCTGCAAATGCGGAGACAGAAAATTACATCCAGAACTATAGCGGGGTTAAGGTAATTGGAAAAGTGCCTTTTATGAGTCGAATCGACAAAGAACATATCATCACTGCCGGTCAGCACATTAACTTATAAAATATACGACATAAAAAAAGGGAGCTAATAGCTCCCTTTTTTTATAACTTAAGTTATATCTATTTTACTGCATCAATTACAGCTTTAAAAGCTTCTGGATGGTTCATAGCTAAGTCAGCCAAAACTTTACGGTTTAAACCGAT
>NZ_JBFTNT010000659.1:0-375 GCF_056397585.1 Pedobacter sp. 05L430
TCTCAAAACGTAATGACCGTAAAAGGTTTTTAAAAGATAAAAACTCAGGATCATTCTCTTTGCTCTTCCATAACTCCCTGATGTTAATATCTGAATATGACAGGTATGGAACCGAACCTAAAACCGCTGACTGGGTTGCCTGCGCAAGTTGTTTTGAATCCATTATACTGCGGTCCAAAAGGAACATCGTTAAAATCCAGGTAAAGCACAGGAACAAACTAGCTATGTAAGAAAGCGCTATATATACTATGCCTTTAGAGGCAAGAGGTAAACCAGGCAATCCTAACTGTGCCAATTGCAGTTTCAAGGCAACATTCTGCCCAGTCCTGTTTTGGTTATAGGTATCCAAAGAGTTCATGTAATCTTTGGTAGCCA
>NZ_JBFTNT010000660.1:0-373 GCF_056397585.1 Pedobacter sp. 05L430
AACATATTCTTGTGAGTATAAAGGAAAATCGATATAGCATTAATAAAGTTATAACATTTATATATTACTTTGTAATAAAATTAATACTTTGTTTTAAACAACTGATAAATAGACAATTAAAATAACGTAACACAATAATCACAATCTAAAATAATTTATTCATTAATAATTTAAAGTAAACGGAAGCTTAGACAGGCTGGATTTCTGCGTGAAGATGATTAAATTAAATTTTACAGCACACAAATATTAACTTTTAATTAACATCCGGTTGAGTACCATAATTCCAGACCAGGTTCAATATCCTAAAACCGAAGAAAAAGAGCGGAATAAGCATTTAAACACATTATACACAAACGTTTGCGCAGTTTTAAGT
>NZ_JBFTNT010000661.1:0-371 GCF_056397585.1 Pedobacter sp. 05L430
GCTTTCTGTTGTTTATTCCATGTCATTAAAGGTGTACTATATTTTTTTGGGTCGTTTTTGAAATCAATTACCTCCACCTTTTGGTTCCCACTGCTGCCATTTGAAGGTATTTTTTTCCGAGTACTCTTCTTTTTTTGAGGGGAAGACAATTGTGGTAAAGAAACTTCCATTGTGTCTGCATCTTCTGTTTCAGAATTGTCACCAAGAAATTGTGGACTGGTTAGGCCCTTAATTTGATTTGTTACACTAGAAGTTATAGCAGCTACATCCTCCTTTGAGCCTTCTACTTCTAATTCAAAGCCTGTAATTTTGAGTTTAAATTTGAATTGATTTTTCGCCATGTTTGGTTAGATTGATATTTGGTGTAATAC
>NZ_JBFTNT010000662.1:0-363 GCF_056397585.1 Pedobacter sp. 05L430
CTACGTATGGGGCCCAGCCGGGTAAAGGGATTGGAGATCTGGGGGTTTTATATGAGATGGAGCAGTCATTAAGTAGGATCGGTATTCCTGCGAGCGTGATGCATGGGGCTTATTATATGAGCAATTGGATTTTTTCGACGGATCAGGCTCGGGAAACGGGAAAGTTATATAGTTTTTACCCGGCGGATTTTAAATTGCCGATGGTGTCGCCTGCAGACATTGGGGAGTTTGGAGCTGGTCTGATGTTGGAACCTTTGGAAAAAACGGATAGTTATTACATTGAGGGGCCCGAAGCATATTCACCTGGTGATGTGGCCGAGGCTTTTGCTGAAGCATTGCGTAAACCGGTGGAGGTTGCGGTTG
>NZ_JBFTNT010000663.1:0-351 GCF_056397585.1 Pedobacter sp. 05L430
TAAGGATAGTGACATTTTACACTCAACCGGATACTCTAATAGCCGGTTAGGTGGTAATTTTTGTACCACCCCTCAGCCAGAATTAAATTTTGATGCCATGACTATTGTTGGAAATCTTAATAAAAATAATGCTCAAAAGCTATCTGAATTCATGAGTACTGAACCACAAATTMGACTTTGGGATATACTACAAACGAAATTTAAAGCTAAAGCGCTGCAGGAAAAAGTTTATATCGAATACGACAAAGTAAAAGCAGATACATGGGATAGACGTAATATGCGTGTTGAATTTAATCCGAATAAACTTACGCATGAAGAAATGCTTTGGTTAAAACAAAACATTATCAACTA
>NZ_JBFTNT010000664.1:0-351 GCF_056397585.1 Pedobacter sp. 05L430
TAAGGATAGTGACATTTTACACTCAACCGGATACTCTAATAGCCGGTTAGGTGGTAATTTTTGTACCACCCCTCAGCCAGAATTAAATTTTGATGCCATGACTATTGTTGGAAATCTTAATAAAAATAATGCTCAAAAGCTATCTGAATTCATGAGTACTGAACCACAAATTAGACTTTGGGATATACTACAAACGAAATTTAAAGCTAAAGCACTGCAGGAAAAAGTTTATATCGAATACGACAAAGTAAAAGCAGATACATGGGATAGACGTAATATGCGTGTTGAATTTAATCCGAATAAACTTACGCATGAAGAAATGCTTTGGTTAAAACAAAACATTATCAACTA
>NZ_JBFTNT010000665.1:0-349 GCF_056397585.1 Pedobacter sp. 05L430
ACGCCAAGGATTATCATTACTAATGCTATTGTTTTGTTCATGGCTATCTCTTTAATTTATTTTATACAACAGCCTTGTATATTAAATGTTTGATTATAATATTTTGTATTTTGCATAATGAGTTTTTTAACCGCTGAGTGGCGAAAGCTAGCTATAGCTAATTATGCTATTGATAAGAATTTACTTATTCCCTATTTGCCGGCTGGCACAGAGCTGGATTTATGGAATGATACCTGTTATGTAAGCTTAATCGGCTTTCTGTTTAAAAACACAAAGCTGTTGGGGTTCAGTATTCCCTTTCATGCAAACTTTGAAGAGATAAACCTTCGGTTCTATGTCAGGTATAACG